>JANLXV010000665.1:0-6809 GCA_031365305.1 Chitinophagaceae bacterium | reverse complement strand
GATAGCGACCTGGAAGTTGATCAATTTCTGCAACAGCGCATCAGGATTTTTTACATCCGCAGCAATAAAGTTAAACCTGCGTTCATGTGCTTTCTGAAGTGATTGATTGTGTTTGTCGAGTGTATGTTTTCCTATTTGCATTTATGTAGTATTGATATTTTGATATTGGGATATTAGGATAGTCCATCAGCAATCATTTAATATCTAAACTTTGTTTTAATTTTTTTACATAGACATTTAGTTTTAAATGCAGGGCTTTTAATTTTTCAACTAAGGTGTCAAATTCATCTTTTGAAATTAATTGCCTGCTAAAAGCTTTTGTTGCCCAAACTTTTGTTTCCATCAGAGATCCCCGGCTATAATAGCAAAATTGTTTCCTGTCTTTATAAAAGAAGCGGCCATAACCTTCTGCAATATTTGCAGCTATTGAATCTGCGGCCTCAACAAACTGTCTTCCAACACTTCGCTTTGGAAAATAGTCCCACTTATTTACAATATTCCAAACCAACTCACCAATTTCATTAGCGATCTGGTAAATCTCAAGGTCTTCTAACAAAATGGTTTCGGGCACAGAATTAATTTTAAAGAGGTAGTGTATAGTGACATATTAAATGTTTAAGATATTGGGATATTTTAATGTCAAATCTTTGTATCAAAATCACCAAATATCTCAATATCAAAATCACCAATCTACCTTAAAAACCCCATCGCCACACCACCGTCAACATTCAATGCATTGCCGGTTGATTTGTTCATCAATCCGCCAACAAAAACATAACAGGCATTGGCAATATCTTCAGGTAAAATTGTTTCATTAAGTAAGGTACGTTTGGCATAATATGCCGGCAGTTCTTCAACAGTAATGCCATACGCTTTTGCACGACCTTCAGCCCAGCCACCAGCCCAGATATTGCTGTCTGAAATAACCGCATCAGGATTTACCGTATTCACCCGGATTTTATCAGCGCCTAATTCTGCGGCCATTAACCTGGTAAGATGTGCCTGCGCCGCTTTTGCAGACCCGTAACCGGGATTGTTAGGCCCTGCCACCACTGCATTCTTTGAAACAATGTTTACAATATCTCCACCAAAGCCCTGTTTGCGCATTATAGCAATGCCGGCCTTTGAAACAATGAACTGGCCTTTTACGAGAATGTTATACAACCTGTCCCACTCTTCCAATGTTTGTTCTTCAATAGATTTTGAAATGCTGATGCCGGCATTGTTGACAACAATATCAACGCCACCAAAAGCAAGCACTGTATCGTCAAATGCTCTTGAAACGGAAGCAGCATCTGTTACGTTTAATGTGGTTGATGACACGGCATCTTTGCCAAATATTTTTATAAATTCATCTTTAGCAACGCTCAGGCGTTCTTCATTAATATCATTGATAATAACACAGGCACCTTCGGCTGCAAACTTTTTTGCAATGGCTTTACCAATGCCACCAGCACTACCGGTAATTAATGCTATTCTGCCGCTCAAAGATTTTGGTTTAGGCATGCGTTGCAACTTGGCTTCTTCCAGCAACCAATATTCAATGTTGAACGCTTCCTGCCGCGGCAGCGACGTGTATTCACTTATAGCTTCAGCACCCCGCATAACATTAATTGCATTGATATAAAACTCATACGCCACCCTTGTGGTTTGTTTATCTTTTGCAAAGCTGAACATGCCAACGCCGGGATATAAAATGATCACCGGGTTTGCATCACGTATGGCCGGGCTGTCAGGATGTTTGCAGGTGTTATAATAATCACCATACATCTTTCTATAATCTTCAAACAAGGGTTGTATTTTTTGTTTAATAGCAGCCGTATCATTTACATCTTCATCAGGTGTAAGATTTAAAACAAGCGGAGAAATTTTTGTTCTGAGAAAGTGGTCAGGGCAACTCGTACCCATCGGTGCTAATCGTTCCAGTTCATTTGAATTGATGAATTCCAATACCCTTTCATCATCAGTAAAATGACCGATCATGCTGCCCCCCTTCCGTCCCCAGGGCGAGGGGGAAATTTGTAAGTCACTGCTTGAACAAAAACCTCTTAGTGTTGGCGCTAATGCAGATGCTTTTTGCAAACGTTCATCTTTCGGTAATGATTGAATTTTTTGTCCGCCGAATGTTGAACCTTTTTTGCCATAATTATCTTCAAGATATTGTGCACAGTGTTCAATAACTTCAAGGGTATTCAAATAGCTTTCATAAGCTGTATCGCCCCAGGTAAACAAGCCGTGTGAACCCAGCATGATTCCACGAATTCCCGGGTTCTCATCCAGGCATTGTTTCAGCATTAAACCCAACTCAAAGCCCGGCTTCTGCCATTTTACCCAGCCGATAGTACCGTTAAATAATTCTCTTGTTATCCTCTCACCATCTTTCGCAGCAGCAATGGCAATCGCCGCATCAGGATGTAAATGGTCAATATGTTTGAAGGGCAAAAAACCATGCAACGGTGTATCTATGGATGGCGCTTTTGATGACAGATCATATATACAGTGATTAAACAATTCTACCATCTCATCTTCAAACTGAAGGCCACGATATACATTTTTTAAGCTGCGCAAACGATCTACATAAAGTGCTGCTAATCCGGTCCGGTTCATCGTACCAAGATCGCCGCCACTACCCTTTACCCACATTATTTCTGTCTCTAATCCGGTCAACGGATCTTTAGCCATTGCCTTGCAGGATGTATTACCACCGCCGTAATTTGTTAGCCGTAGATCGGCACCTAATAAGTTAGAGCGATAGACCAATAAAGCTACTTCGTCACCTGCTAATTTCGTTGCTTTTTCATCGTTCCATAAGTATGAAACGTGTTTAAAGTTTTTTGTTGCCACTGACATACGTTATAGTTTTTTCTTGTTTAGATTTTTCGTGCAGGTTATTACCGCGACCTACCAATAACACAGATAGTATGATAGTAATGATACCTATAATGATGGTCGTAGTAGTTTTCTTATTGACGCCTTTCCATTCTTTTAATACCAGGCCCCACATGTTCGCTACCAGTATAATGAACGCCATGTGCAGTATCCAAGAACTTGGGCCATTACCCAATTTACTTTCGCCCATGCCATAAAAGAAAAATTGAAGGAACCAGGTAGTGCCCGCTAATGCAGCAAATAAGTAGTTATTAAACAGTGGCGTTTTTTTATCAGTGTAGTCGCCGAATGTTTTGTTACGGGCATTTAAAATTATGCACCAGATAAAATTGGTAGTAAGGCCTCCCCATAATAAAATAACATAAATAACATTATTGCGGTATAAAAATTCTCCTTCGCCGGGATTAGCAGCCTTCCAGGCTTCATTGGCCACAGATGCCATTGACTGACCAGCCTCCAAACCAAAATTGAAACAGGCGCTGAGTACACCAGATATAATAGAAACCAGCATACCAAGTGCAAACTTGTATTCAGTTTTTACTTTCAGGCCATGCGGATCGGTAACGTCTGCTTTCATTTGTTTCTCTTTCATTGTTCCGGCCTTGCCGCAAATAATAATACCCGCTACACACACCAGCAACCCGGCTAAAACTGTTAATCCCCAAGTAGAACTTGTCATCATGCTGAAAGTATCTTTACCAGCTACCGGAGAATAGTCATAATAGATAGCTGGTATTAATGAGCCGAATACCATGCACAAGCCGAGAATGATACTGCTACCCAACGACACGCCCAGATAACGTACACCCAGGCCGTAAGTTAAGCCGCCAATGCCCCACAATAAGCCAAAAAAGAAGGTGTAGCACAATGTAGGAAAAGCTGTGCCGTCAATGATATCAGCGAAACCCGGAATCGTTAGCCATGCTGCAAGCGGCGGCACAATGAGCCAGGAAAATATACCACCAACGAGCCAATAATTTTCCCAATGCCAACCTTTTACTTTTTTATACGGGATATAAAAACTGCCGGAAGCAAAGCCACCGATGAAGTGAAAAATAACGCCTAATATAACCTGCATTTGTTTATCGTTTTATAGCAAAAAATCGTCAGTCAAATTACACCACTATTCAAAATATAGTTGTGGTGTAATATCAGTTTATAAAATGGATTTTTGTTTTCGTTCTTCTACTATTATTTTTTTGCAACCGACAAAATTTTTACCGGGCCCAATAAACCTGAAGGCAACAATTTTGAATCTGCCTGGTAAAAAGGCATTGTGGTAAATGTTGTTTTGGTTTTTACGTCCGGCTGAGCATCGCCGATCAAACGGTTTACCCAGAGGTTAGTTAGTTTAACCTGTATCTTATTACTACCAGCTTTTACAGCTTCAGTAATATCCAGTTTAAATGGGCTCTTCCAGGCGATACCCATATCTTTTCCGTTTACAATTACTTCAGCAATGTTTTTCACATTGCCTAAATCAATAATGTAACCCGTTTTGCTTTTTGCTTTGAGGTTGAAAGCGTTTTCATATTCCGCAGTGCCGGAATAATATTTAATATTATCATCAGCGTTATCTGCCCATGACGTTAAGCTATCAAAAACAACCTGCTTATTTTTAAAGCTAACTTTCCAGGGGGTTGAGATTTGCGCTACCGATGTTTCAGTGGTAGCAGGTTTCACATAGGCATTTGCTATTGCCTTTTCCTTAAAAACAATGAAGAAGGCATCCCATGATTCAAATTTAAGCGGAACGATTGTTCTGCTATCTTTGATTTGATAAGATACTTGTTCGGTATTACCGGTTTGTGGATTCCATAACTCAGGCACTTTGCCTGTTATATTAAAACTCACTTCAGCAGTGGTGGAATTTTCACTCCTGTTGTTCAACCAATAAATGTCAATATTAGATTTTCTATGCCTGAACAAAATCTTGCTTTTTGCATTTTTAACAATCACGTCTGGCTGCAGTTTTATCGCTTCAAAAGAAGTTACATTCGTATGCTTCCAAACTTCATCCACTACTTTCTTAAACTCAGCAGCATCATCTGCAAGGCTTGGTGATCTTTCAGGCTTTGCTCCCACAATCTTAACACCTGCCTCTGCCAGAGTCTTTATTTTTTTCAAAACGGGCAGCGTCATGAAACGACCGGTTGAATCAAGCATTAATACGTTATATGTATTGCCGCTTTGAGCAACCAGTTTTCCATCTTTTGCCTGGATGGCATTTAGCAGCGCCGAAGCATTTACAAAATCAAATTCAAAACCTTCAGGAATAGCCGGGAGTTTGGTTTCGCAAACCGAAGTGATGTTATTATTCTCTCCATAGAAATATAGTATACCGGCAATGTTTTTGCCCTGCTGAAGCAGGTAGCAACTTCTTGCGAGGTAAGCCATCCAGGCTTTGCTTTGTTCTGCCCAGGTTTCCTGGCGGGTAAAATATTGACCAAAAGGGCCGAGAGAAAACCCTGGTTTTTTATCGTCTAAAGATTGATGCACTGAAGTGTGAATTACAAAACGATTTAATCCTGAGGCCATTTCCAGGTCTGCTGTTCGCTTTAACTTTTCAGGGTGAAAACTAAACGCATTGCCAATTGAAGTCATAGACTCTGCAGCCACAAAGGGTTTCCCATAAATATTTGCTACTGAAGCCGACTCACGAATATCTGCTTCGCTTCTGGGCTCTTCATTTGTGCCGCCGGCTAAACTACCTGGCGTCCACATGGCAGACATCGGGATATCAGCATAGCGTTTTACATCCATGCCATCTGCCAAATAGATGCGTTTGTTTTCATGTGATTCGGTGTAGCGTTTCATGCCTCTTTTATGAAGCTCTTCGCCAATAACATCATAATGGCTTTCGGCAATCAGTTCACCAATAGTTTTTCTGAAATCCCAAAGAAATTTTTCGCTTGACTCTGCACTTTGAATAATTCTGCCGGTAAGCACCGGCAGCCAGTTTAAAATATCATAGCCACGTCTTTGTTTAAATTCTTTAGGAAAGGTTTTTGTCCAGGTCATGTGTCCTGCTTCATAACTATCCAAAATCATGTATTGTAATCCCTGCGCTCCCATCAGGCCGCCAGTAGCATCTTTATACATGTCGAGATAAGTATTGATACATTTTCTCACGGCATCCTTATCTAACTTATCAACTTCCAAACCCGTGGCCTCCGGCGAAGCCGGGTGATTTTGACGACCTGTAATAGAATATCCGAAGCGGATGATAATCCAGTTGCCTGGCGGCGCAGTCCAGTTCAAACTGCCATCTGTTTGCATTTTTGAGGTAAGCTCAACAATTCCTTCTTTAGAAACAGCATCAGCATTTTCAGGTATGTAAGTTTTAGTGTCTTCTTTCCAGGGTGTGAAACCAGCTTTATCTTCAAACTGATCAATACGATCTGTAGTAAACAAAATAAACTCAGCCACTTTAACCCCATCAGGTTTTGCTGCAACATTCTTTCCGCCAAACATTTCCGCAAAACGGTTTACAGGTAATGCCAGCGTTTTAAATGCCATTCTCCAATATTTAGCTGTAGTAGCAGGAAACCCAACCGTATTCTGCGCTACTATGCTACCTGACACATTCGCAATGTCTTTAAAATTTAAACCATCATCACTCACTTTCAGTATTCGGTTTTGAGGGCCCACCATTGAAATCTTCCATTGCTATGTGAACAGCACCAGTTATGGAGAGGGCTTTAAACGTTTGAGGCGTTTCAAATTCATATTGATTCCACATATCTTCATCCACCTTCATTGGTGGCAAAAAAGATGCATTATTTAAGTCGCCGTCAATAAGATCTTTCAAATTAAACGTACCTCCACTTGTAGTAAGTTTTGGTTTTAACTCACTTAAATCTCTATCGGTATCGGGCAGGCGATAAGCAATGATCGCAGCATCAGCATAGTAGCTGGGT
>JANLXV010000654.1:0-10695 GCA_031365305.1 Chitinophagaceae bacterium | reverse complement strand
CCTGAAAAGCAAAAGGAGCAGTTTGAACAATCCATCAGTGGCAACTATAAAAATCCTGTTAAGGTAGAAAAGGTAGCCTTTACCGGCCTTACAGATTTAAGCGATACAATTACAACAGTGTACACTTACACCATTAAAAATGAAGTGATTGAAGCGGGATCAATGAAGATGATTAAAGTGCCTTTTATTGATATTATAGCCACCCTTGAAAATCTTTCCTTAGATAAAAGAGAGTTTCCAATTGAATACTGGAATTACGAAAATACAGATGAGTATGAAACAAATGTCACTATCACGTTACCGGCGGGGCATAAAGATCTTGAAGTGCCGGCAAACGAAAGTTTAAAGTTTAAAAACAGTGAGTATAAAATTTCTTATGTAAAAACCGGTGATCAGATCAAAGTTCACCGCTCCGTAAAATTGATAAGAGAAAATATTTCGCCGGATAATTATAATGATTTTAAAGATTTCTTTAACCACATTGTAGATGCAGAGTCTAAATACATCGTATTTAAATAAACTGCTTGTGTTATTGAATTAGTTAAATAAATATGTGCCTACGTGCTAAAACAATTGTTTCACAAAAGGCACATCAGAAACATTGAGATTGTATGCTAAAGAAAAATAACTATCATATTAAACATGAGTGGTCAGCCTGCCTGTCCGGTAGGCAGGTTGTGAATGGAGGTCACTGAAATTATGCATTCTTGCAACTCACAACTGATACTCACCTTAAATACGACAGCTTGCCATTAACATAGCAGTAGGTTAAGTTCTTATAAATCGGTGCCCTAAAAGCACCTTTTTTGTGCCATACAATTTACGGGGCTTAAAGCCGTTTTATTCATATCCTGTCAATTTCAACTTTAATAGTCAAAATAGTATGGATTTTATTCAAAACTGACCATTAAAAATTGATGAGTCTTAAATTTTATTTACAACTTTTACAATACTATATCTTCGGCAGATGAAAAATAATACCGCACCTTTTTTATTGCTTTTAATGCTACCGGTTTTAACTGCTTTTTCCTGTAACGACACAACTGTTGCACAAAAAAATACGCAGGATAGTTCGGTTGAAAAAACTATGGCGTTAAGAGAGGATTCTATTCCTGCAACACCAACATCAACAATTGATACCGCAATTTATAATACCAGGATTAAAGCAATGAGCAATGGCGACACTACGGGGAAATGGCCGGCAAAATCGCCGCTGCCCCTGGCCGGCGCACTTCTTCCTTTCAACAGGATAGTGGCTTTCTATGGTAATTTATATTCAAAAAACATGGGTATACTTGGTGAACTGCCAAGAGACCAGATGTTAGCAAAGCTTAAAGGCGAAGTTGCCAAATGGCAGGCTGCAGATCCTTCAATACCCGTAATACCTGCGTTGCATTACATAGCGGTTACCGCACAAACTAATGGCGGCAAACAACGGTTAAGAATGCCTTTTAAACAAATAGATACCATTGTATCATGGGCCAAAACAATCAATGCGCAGGTTTTTATTGATATCCAGGTAGGGTGGAGCACTGTGCAGGAAGAAGTGCCGGAATTTGAAAAATATTTTAAAATGCCCAATGTACATTTTGGTATAGACCCTGAATTTTCGATGAAAGGTGGTGAACTGCCAGGCAGGAAAATAGGTACTTACGATGCTGCAGATATAAACTATGTGGTAGATTACCTGGCTAAGATTGTAAAAGATAATAACCTGCCACCAAAAATTTTAGTTGTTCACCGCTTTACACAAGGCATGGTTACCAACGTAGCCAGTATTAAAAAAACACGTGAGGTACAAGTTGTAATGGATATGGATGGCTGGGGCGATAAAATACTTAAGCGGTCTACTTACGACAGGTATATCTATAAAGAACCTGTGCAATTCACCGGCTTTAAATTGTTTTATAAGAATGATATTAAAAAAGGCCAAAACCAATTGTATACACCTGAAGAGCTTTTAAAGCTTATACCTAAACCTATGTACATCCAGTACCAATAGTTCTCATCACTTTATGAAAAAACTACTTAGCCTTGCATTGCTTATAGCTGCATTGGGCTGTTCTGATCATTCAGTTGTTCTCAAACAAGTTGCGCATGACTCTACGGCAAAACAACCTGTACCGGTTAATGTGAAAGCCGGTGCAACAGAGATGTATGCAAAGCCGCAGATACCTATATTATGTTATCACCATATCAGGCCACTGAAAAGCAACAGCAGCAACGATTATGTGGTGTCGCCATCTTCTTTTTCCGAGCAAATTAAAGCCCTGGCAGATAGCGGTTATCATACAGTACTTCCCGCAGAACTTGAAAATTATTACACCTTCAATAAGCCATTGCCTGCTAAGCCTGTCATGCTCACGTTCGACGATACAGACCTGGAACAATTTACCATTGCAGCGGCAGAAATGAAGAAGTACGGTTTTAAAGGCGTCTTCTTTATCATGAACATTTCTATAGGCAAGCATAATTATATGTCTGCAGAAGATATTAAAACGCTTGCAGCCGAAGGACATACCATTGGTGCCCACACCTGGGATCATCACCGGGTAACAGACTACAATGATTCTCTATGGAATAAACAACTTAACGAAGCAAGGGCAAAACTTGAAACCATTACCGGTAAACCTATTGACTATTTTGCTTATCCTTTCGGCTTATGGAACAAGCAGGCAATTCCGCAACTGCAGAGCCGTGATATTCACATGGCCTTTCAACTGTCTGCCAAACGTGATTCTACAGAGCCTTTATATACAGTACGTCGCATGATTGTGCCCGGCACCTGGACGACCAAAGGCTTAATGAAAGCCATGAAAGGAACGTTTGATTTATAAGACAGCCTCACTTAAAACAGTGGTTTTGCCGGCAGGGGATAACTAACTTTTTCAAATTACCTTCGCACATATTTTTTTAGTTTATAATAAGGAATTATGCAGGTATTAAAATTCGGGGGAAGTTCTGTTGCCAGTGCTGAAAACATGCTTAAGGTAATCGACATTGTAGAACAATCAGCAAAGAAAAACAGTAATACGGTTGTGGTGCTTTCTGCTATGGGTGGTGTTACTGATGCTTTACTTGAAGCCGCAAAGCTGGCTTCAGAAGGAGATGACAGCTATAAAGATAAATTGATTACGCTTGAGCAAAGGCATCTCTCGGCAGTAAAAGAATTAATACCTCTCGATCAGCAGAGCAGTGTGTTAAGCATGGTGAAAAAGCATACCAATGATATTGAAGATATCTGCAATGGTGTGTTCCTGTTGCGTGAGCTGTCATTGCGTACAAAGGATTCCATTATCAGTTATGGTGAATTGTTGTCTTCTAAAATATTCTCTGCAAAATTAAAATCAACGGGTACGGCCAGCACATGGAAAGATTCACGGGAACTGATTATTACTGATTCAGAATTTGGCTCTGCTAATGTTGATTTTGCGGTAACCAACAAAAAAATTCAGAGCTTCTTTTTTTCTGATGAATCAAAGCTGTGTGTATTGCCCGGCTTTATTTCTGCTAATGCCCAGGGCACTACCACAACACTTGGCAGGGGCGGCTCCGATTATACTGCGGCTATCATTTCTGCAGCATTAAGTGCTTCTGTTGTGGAAATATGGACAGATGTTTCCGGCATGATGACGGCTGATCCGAGATTGGTGATGAATGCAAAAAATATCAGCCGTATCTCTTACCAGGAGGCTATGGAGCTTTCACATTTTGGTGCTAAAGTTATTTATCCGCCAACCATTCAGCCGGTGATGGTAAAGCGAATTCCGGTTAAGATAAAAAATACCTTTGCCCCCAATGATGCAGGCACGCTTATCGAAAATGATGTCCACAAAAAAGAAGGTACAATCAGGGGAATTTCCAGCATTAACAATGTTACCTTATTAAGCCTCGAAGGCAGTGGTATGATTGGTATTCCGGGGTTTTCAAAAAGATTATTTGAGGCGCTTTCCAACCAAAAAATAAATGTTATTCTCATTACACAAAGTTCTTCAGAACATTCTATTTGTGTTGGTATAGACTCTTCAAATGCGGAAGCTGCAAGGCAAGCCGTTGATACAACTTTTGCCCATGAAATAGACACTAAAAGAGTTGAGCCGCTTATTGTTGAAAGCAGTCTTGCTATTGTAGCACTTGTTGGCGACAGCATGAAAAATCATCCTGGCATCAGCGGCAGAATGTTTGGCGTACTTGGCCGCAATGGGGTAAACATCCGGGCCATTTCCCAGGGTTCCTCTGAAAAAAATATCTCTGCTGTTATTTCTGTTGGCGACGTTAAAAAAGCTATCAATGTATTGCATGAAGAGTTTTTTGAAACCACTTTTAAACAGGTTAATCTTTTTATAAGCGGTACCGGAAATGTCGGCAGCCGCCTGCTGGGGCAACTTCAAAAACAACAACAACATTTACATGATCATCTAAGATTAAATGTGCGTATTGCAGGTATTGCCAACAGCCGTAAAATGGTTTTTGATGATGAAGGCGTTAATCTTACTGACTGGAAAAAGAAGCTTGATGAAGGCGATACGATGAACATGCATGATTTTATTTCTATCATTGAAAAAAAGAATTTACGCAATTCAGTATTTATTGATGTTACTGCCAATGATAATGTAGCTAAGATTTATGATAGGTTTTTACAGAAAAGCATTTCAGTGGTGGCTTGTAATAAAGTGGCTTGTTCTTCTTCCTATGAGTATTATAAAAGATTGAAGGATCTGGCCCGGGAGTTTAATGCCTTGTTTCTTTTTGAGACCAATGTGGGTGCAGGTTTGCCGGTTATAGGCACCTTAAATGATTTGCTCCGCAGTGGCGATGAAGTGAACAGGATAGAAGCCGTTTTAAGCGGCACATTAAATTTTGTGTTTAATAATTATGATGGTAAAAAAAGCTTTGCAAGCATTGTTAAACAGGCGCAGGACGAAGGCTATACAGAGCCTGATCCACGGCTTGATTTAAGTGGTGTAGATGTCATGCGTAAGATCATGATCCTTGGTCGTGAAACAGGCGAAAAACTCGAAATGGAAGATATTGATAATACCTCTTTCATGCCTGAATCATGCATGCAGGGCAACGTTGATAATTTTTATAAAGAGATGGAAATTCACGAAGATCATTTTAAAAAGTTGCTGGCAAAGGCTGGCGATAAAAAAATTAAATTCGTGGCTAAGTATGAGGATGGTAAAGCTTCCGTCGGGCTTCAGCATATAGATGCGCAGCATGATTTTTATCATTTGTATGGTAAGGACAATGCGGTTTTATTTTATACAAACAGGTATACTGAGCAACCGCTGGTAGTAAAAGGTGCAGGTGCCGGCGCAGAGGTTACAGCCTCTGGTGTATTTGCTGATATTATCCGGGCTTCAGCACCTTATGTATAAATGGAGGGTTAGCGGGTGAATAGTGGATATGAAAAATTTACAACTCACCATTCACAATGTACCATTCACCAGCTCACTCAATAACTAACAATACTAAAATTTACAATCATTAACAATTCTGATACATCTCAAATTGGCAGGTCTGTAAAAGTGCTTGCGCCTGCTACCATTGCAAACCTCGTTTGTGGTTTTGATGTTTTGGGGCTTGCCATACAGGAGCCTTATGATGTAATGACAGTAACCCTGCGTGAACAACCCGGTATTTCAATCATTCATCGTGATGCATTTAACCTGCCTACACAGCCCGAAGAAAATGTTGCCGGCGTTTCGTTGCTGAGTATGTTGACAGAAAGCGAGGTAGATTTTGGCTTTGATGTAGAAATTGAAAAACATATAAAACCCGGCAGTGGCCTTGGTTCCAGCGCTGCAAGTGCAGCAGGAATTGTAGTGGCAGCAAATGTACTTCTCGGCGAGCCTTTCACCAAAACAGATCTGGTGCGCTTTGCTATGGCGGGTGAAAAGCTGGCTTCAGGCGTAAAACATGCCGATAATATTTCACCCTGTATTTTTGGTGGCGTAACCCTTGTGCGTTCTATATTTCCGCTTGATATTATTGAGCTGAATGCGCCTCCAATGTATGTAACTGTTGTGCATCCACAAATAGAAGTGAAGACGTCTGATGCGAGGCAAATATTGCGCAAAGAAGTATTGCTTAAAGATGCCATAAAGCAATGGGGTAACATTGCCGGCCTTGTTGCAGGGTTGCTGAAAAATGATTACTCACTCATAAGCCGTTCCCTGGATGATGTGATTATTGAACCGGTGCGCAGCATGCTTATCCCGGGCTTTGACCAGGTGAAAAAACGCAGCCTTGAAGCGGGCGCTTTAGGTGGCGGTATTTCAGGTTCGGGGCCATCTATTTTTATGCTTTGTGAAGATGAACACATTGCAAAAAATGTTGAAGACATTATGAAAGAAGTGTATAATTCCACGGGCCTTAACTATTATACTTATCTCACAAAAATCAATAACGCAGGTATACAGGTTGTTGGGGAAGATTAATAATATTCTGCTTATTAAAACCTGATTAAAAAAAATGACGGCGCTGTATTTTATTAAAGCGCAAAACAATTAACCATGCTTTATTACAGCACTAATAACCAATCTCCAAAAGTTGATTTTAAACAGGCAACCATTAACGGACAGGCGCCTGACAAAGGCTTATACTTTCCCGATAATATTCAGCAGCTTTCTCCTGATTTGATAAAGAATATTAAAGTGCTTGATAAAGAAGACATTGCTTATAAAGTAATCTCCCCCTATGTAGGCAATACTATTCCCGGTGAAGACTTAAAACGGATTGTAAGAGAAACCATTGACTTTCCTTTTCCATTGGTAAATGTAGAAAACGATATTGATGCGCTTGAGCTGTATCATGGGCCTACACTGGCTTTTAAAGATGTAGGTGCAAGATTTATGAGCAGGTGTCTCGGTTATTTTCTTAGAAACAATGATAAAAAAGTTACAGTGCTGGTGGCAACATCGGGGGATACCGGCGGCGCTGTTGCACATGGCTTTTTAAATGTAGAAGGTGTTGACGTGGTTATTCTTTATCCTGCAGGAAAAGTGAGTAAAGTACAGGAACTGCAACTAACAACGCTCGGCAATAACATCAAAGCCATTGAAGTAGATGGCTCATTTGATGATTGCCAGGCCATGGTTAAGCAGGCTTTTGCAGACGAGGCTTTGAATGCTGAAGTATTTCTTACATCTGCAAATTCTATCAATGTAGCCCGCTGGTTGCCGCAGCAATTCTATTACTTCTTTGCTTACCAGCAATGGCAAAAAAATGAACCACCCGTAATAAGTGTGCCCAGTGGCAACTTTGGAAATATCTGTGCAGGCTTGTTAGCCAATTATTCCGGCTTGCCGGTTAAACATTTCATAGCCGCCTGCAATGCCAATGATGTGGTGCCTCATTATCTTGAAACAGAAGAGTACACACCAAAACAATCGGTGTCAACCATGTCAAATGCTATGGATGTAGCCAACCCCAGCAACTTTGTACGGATACTTGAATTGTTTCATCACCAGTTTAAAGATGTAAAAGACAGGATCAGCAGTTATAGTATTTCAGATGCAGACACGCAGACAGCTTTGAAAAATGTGTACACGACGTACAACTATTTGATGGATCCGCATGGCGCTGTAGGTTACATTGGGCTAAAAAAATATTTTGCTGAAAGTGGTGTAAACCCCGAAGGTATTTTTTTAGAAACAGCACATCCTGTAAAATTTTACGATGTTGTTGAACCGGTGATAAAACAGGAAGTGCCGATACCAGTTGCTATACAAAGCTTAATGACCAAAGAAAAAACCAGTATAAAAATGTCTGCTGATTATGAAGATTTGAAGACTTTATTACTGGCGTAATGATGTTTGGAAACCTATTGCATTTTCTTCTATTGTTGCAAGCCTAATTGCAAATACTTGTCGTTGGTAATGCTTATGCCCGAATCGAAACGCCATTTACATTTATTTTTGCCAAACATTTTGCGGGGTGAAAGAGGCAGTAAAAATTAAGTTATAATAAGTATTCAATTGCGCAAGTATGCTAAAGACTGCAAACTTGCGCCAAGACAGAGGTAAACCAAAGCTCAATATCCGGCCTGCCACCTTAAACAAAATGTGTGGACTTAAAAAAAGCAGTTCACGCATTGTGGCAATAAAATGAAAACTATAAAAGATCATGGGGAAGGGAGCTTATAGGCTCTTGCTAAAAAAAACAGTGATGATGGCTTTTAAATTGTTGCACTGCCAGCCATTTACAAAGAATATTAAAAGCCGGCAGCTACTTATCCTCCTATAGCAAACTGCTCAGCACTCCCCGGTATCGGTCACCCCACAATAACCGAAAGCCCCCGTTAAAGTTTTTTTATCGGGGGCTTTTTATGGGGGGCTCGCGGCTATTGTTCTTAATGTTAGGCGTAGTAAAATTTTCAATAAACTTCTTCTTCACTCTTTGCTTCAATAACTCCAACAGGTTTTTTGTCAACGAACATTACATAGTCCGTTTCCTTTCCGTCTTGTGTCAAATAATACCGAACCACCACACCACCGCTTGCATTTAGGTTTCTCTTGTCCTTGTCCTGAATAACCCAGCCGCACCGCTGTAAAGCGGTGTCTATAATATCTCTTGCGATTTGTTCTGGGTCTTGATTTGGCATTACTTAAATAAAATCAATTTTTTTTACGGTTAAAATATAAAATTACCTTTTAAAAACGCATTAATGTTCTCGGTGTGAGGAGATTTGGCTCTTTGCAAGGGTTTGTTTTGTGTTAGGTCTTCTGGGACTTGCAAGTCACTTGTGGATTGTTGATGGTTATTATTATTCTGTGTTTTAGTTGAAGCCGATAAGAATTCAATCAAGCGGGTGGGTGGGCTGTGTGTTGGCGTTTTTAGCTCTTTTGCAGGTAGCGTGGGGCAGTGTCGGCAAAGTCTTGGGGTGTTTCCAACTGTTACGCTGCATCCAAATAGGGTGACACACAACTCATAAATATACCAGTGTTCTTATAAAATGTTAACGAGCAACAATTTATTCCTTGCTTTCACTCTCAATTTATCATATCAAAAAACGAACCTTTTATACCTCCTAAAACTTTCGCAAATACAACTATCTGGTTTAGCCAGGTCTTAGAAAGAGGAGGCTGACCACTTCAGCCGATACTCATAATTTTATCACTGTGTATGCCCCGGCTTGTCGTTGTCTCTACATTTTCCGCCTTCGTCGCATCTTTCATCTGAAAAGCCGGTTTATTAAAATATCCTATTAATTTTCCATCGTGACTAAAATAGTGTCTTCAAAAAAATGGCTGACCGTGCTTCTTCATGTAGTGGCGTGGACGCTGTTCTTCTCTTTACCCTATCTGCTTACCTCGGCCTATTCTAACCCGAGGCCTAAGCCGGAAGACAATGCTGTTAATGAAAATAACCGCCTCATGTTTTCCATCGCAATGGATATAACATGGATAGTGTTCTTTTATATCAATGCAAATTTTTTTATTCCGCGGTTGCTTTATAAGCAGAAGTACTTAAAGTTTATTGCGGTGGAGCTTTTGGTGCTCACCTATATTTTAATACAGGCTGCCTTTTTATACCAGCTTTTAATGAACCCGCAGCATCTTAATTGGGGCAAGCATATTATGTTCAACCTGTTTGCTTTTTTGCTCATCGGTTCTGCAAGTACGGCTTACGAAATGACGAGAGACCGCCTGAAAGCCGATAAGCTTTTAAAGGATAAAGAAAATGAAAATCTTAAAACAGAATTGTCGTTGCTGCGATCGCAGGTTAGCCCGCACTTTATGTTCAACGTGTTGAATAATATGGTAGCGTTAGCGAGAAAAAAGTCTGACTTGCTTGAACCATCTTTGATAAAACTGTCTTCTTTAATGCGGTACATGTTGTACGAAACCAAGGATGAAAAGGTATCGCTTGAAAAAGAAATTGATTATTTAAATAGTTATATAGACCTGCAAATGCAACGCTTTGGCAAAAATGTTACCGTTAAAACCAGCTTTACAAATATTGATGCGCCTTACCAGATTGAGCCAATGCTGTTGATTCCATTTGTTGAAAACGCCTTTAAACATGGAACAGGCTTAATGGAAAGCGCTCTCATCGAAATTGAATTGTCTGCTAAAAACAATGACCTTCACTTTAAAGTGCGCAATCGCTACGATCCATTATCAACGGAAATTAAAGATCATTCTTCAGGCATAGGTCTGGCAAATGTGATGCGTCGCTTAAACCTGTTGTATCACAATAAACACAACCTGCTGATAACAAAAGAAGATAAATGGTTCAATGTTTCACTTCAAATTAATGTAAGCTGATGCTCAGATGTTTGGCGATAGATGATGAACCGCTTGCGCTTGAATTGCTTGAGGACAACATAAGCAAGGTGCCTTTTTTACAATTGGTTGATAAGTGCGAGAATGCCATCGAAGCGATGAAAGTGCTGAAGGAAAAAGAAATTGACCTCGTGTTTCTGGATATACAGATGCCGGGTTTAACAGGCCTGCAGTTTATTGAAAGCGTTGATCATAAACCCATGTTCATTTTGGTAACCGCTTATGAAAAATATGCTTTGCAGGGTTTTGATCTTAACGTTGTTGATTACCTTGTAAAGCCCGTGCCCTTAGATCGCTTTGTAAGAGCCTGCAACAAAGCCTATGATTATTATTTATCTAAACAAAAACCTGCTGATAATGCTGCAGCCATAAATTATCTTTTCGTAAATGTTGACTACAGTTT
>JANLXV010000645.1:0-7026 GCA_031365305.1 Chitinophagaceae bacterium | reverse complement strand
TGCCTATACTTTAAGGCAAGCTCAACAATGAAAAAGATTTTTTTTGGTATGTATATTTTTATTTGCTGGTCAATAGCCGCCTGCCTAATATCATCCTGCAGGCAAACAAAAGCTGAACCGCCAAAAGATTTTGAAGTAGCGGCAGCCTGGGCTGACATGACGAACTACATTACAAAAAATACGCCGGCAAACACACCAACGTTTGCTTCGAGATGTTTAGGTTATATAGGCCTCACCATGTATGAAAGCGTTGTCAATGGCTATCCACAATATCAATCTGTAGCCAGCGAATTAAATGGCCTTAGGAGTTTACCAATGCCTCAAAAAAATGAAAAATATAATTGGGCTTTGGTTTTAAACGCCGGGCAGGCAGAGATCATACGTAGAATCTACATTCAAACATCTGACGCCAATAAAAAGAAGATTGATTCTCTTGAGCAAAATTTTACTGACCGTTATAGAGAAGAGGATTCAATCACTAACAGATCTGTTGCTTATGGTAAATCTATTGCTGGCCTAATTTTCGATTGGTCCAAAACAGATGGCGGCCATAGAGCTTATCTTAAAAATTTTGACAAAGCACTGGTGTTTAAAGAAGTGCCAGGTTGTTGGCGGCCACCGCTATACGGCCAATCATTCAGCCATTATCCGCTGCATCCGCATTGGGGCACGAACCGAACTTTTCTTCCAGGCGATTCTGCCATGCCCGATCCGAAATTTTTACCGTTTGATACGGTAAAAGGTTCATCATATTATAACCAGTTTTTGCAGGTGTATGAAAAAACAAAAACCTTGACACAGGAAGAAAAGGAAGCTGCCATTTGGTGGGGCGATGATCCTGACGAAACTTTTACACCACCGGGTCACTCTTATTACCTTGCTACACTCGCTGTAAGAAAAACCAAACCAGATTTAATTAAAAGCGCTGAAACGTATGCCAGGGTTGGTATGGCAGTAGCGGACGCTTTCAGAAATTGCTGGAAGTGGAAATTCAAATTTTTCTCGGAACGGCCTAATACTTTTATTACGCAATACATAGATCAGCAATGGGAATCGTTTTGGCCTGACCCGCCCTTCCCGGCATTCCCGTCAGGGCATGCTGTACAGGCCGCTGCCGCCGCTACTGTGCTTACAAATTTATATGGCGACAATTTTGCTTTTATTGATAGCGCACATGTAGGCCGTAAAAGAGATGATATAAGAAACGCCGATTTTAAAGCAAGGCATTTTAATTCTTTCTGGCAGGTTGCTGAAGAAACTGCCAATTCAAGATTTTATGGCGGCATACATACACCGCAGGATAATGCTGCAGGCCTGGAAAGTGGAAAGCTCATTGGTGAAAATATAAACCACCTGGATTGGAAAAAGAAAACACACAAACCAGCCTGATGCAAACCCACTTTCGGTCCCCTGTACTTATTTTTTTTATTAGTTTTTTTACCTGCAATCTCTTCTCTCAAACCCCGTTTAAAGATGTAACAGAAGCTGCCGGTATCAACCATGTTTTTAAAGTGTACGAAGGCATGTTTGGCGGCGGTGCCTGTATTGTTGATTATAACAATGATGGTTTTGAAGATGTATATATAACAGGGGGTATGAATGATGATGTACTGTACAAAAATAATGGCAATGGTACATTCACAAACGTTTTTAATCAGTCGGGCTTTACACTTACAAGGCGATATGTTACACAGGGTGTGGCAGGTGCAGATGTAAACCGCGATGGCTTTGTTGATCTGTTTATAACAACTATAACGCGGAGAGATAAAAAAGAAGTTATTCCGAGAGAAATTAATCTGTTATTTATAAATAATGGGAACGGCACTTTTCATGATGCTACAAAATCTTATGGCCTTGATCAAATGTTTTCTTTTAGTACGGGTGCCAGCTTTGGCGATTTTGATGCTGATGGCTGGCCTGATATTTATGTTGGCAATTACTTTAATGAGTATGAAGGAAAGCTTAGCGTAATAAACGACAATACTGTTATAGGCGCTAACCAAATAGCAAAAGGATACTTACTGCAAAATGAAGAAGGAAAAAAGTTTAGAGATGTTTACGCAGAGTATGGTCTTAATTATCGTGGCTTTGGCTTTGGTGGCGTATTTACTGATTATGATAATGATGGCGACCAGGACCTTTTTGTAAATCATGATTTTGGTTATAAGCGAACGCCGGACATGTTATTGCAGAATGAATATCCGCATGAAGAGTTTAAAGATGTGGCCAAAGAAACCGGTATGGATTTAAAAATAAATTCAATGGGTACAGCGGTGGGTGATTATAATAATGATGGCCTGATGGATTATTACATGACAAACATCCGTTTTAATTATTTTATGGTGAACCAGGGTGCAGGAAAACCATTTTTAAGTAAAGCGAAGGAATTAGGCATGCAATATTTTGCCATAAGCTGGGGTGCAAATTTTGTAGATTTTGACCAGGATGGCGATGTAGACTTGTTTGTAGCCAATGGTGATTTAAACCCCAATTGTGTGGCTATGGCTGATTTCTATTTTGAAAATCTTGGCGATAAATTCAAAGAGAATGCCCGTGCCATGGGAGTTGCAGATTATGGTATAGGAAGAGGCTCCGTTGTTTTTGATTATGATAATGATGGCGATCTTGATTTGCTCGTCGTCAATCAACAGCCGGTTACAGATTATCCTGTTCCATCAATTACGCGGCTTTACAGAAATGATTCTACACAAGGCAACTGGATAAAAATCTCTCTTAAAGGTATTCAGGCGGAAAGCCATGGCATCGGTTCAAAGATTGAAGTAGATGCAGGCGGCAGAAAGATGATCCGTGAAATTGACGGTGGTGGGTCAAGTCACCTTTCTCAAAATTCGGTAATAGCACATTTCGGTTTGGGCAAGGCAACAAAAATTGATAAGATTATCGTGTATTGGACCGGAGGCAACAAGCAAATCATCACCGGCGTTACACCAAATCAGAAAATTGTAATTACTGAAATTCCCAAAAAGAAATCAAAGTTTTTATTTGTAATTCTGTTAGCAGTCATTGCTATTATGGCTGTAGCATTTGGCGTTTATCTCCGCAAGAAGTATAAAATATAATCCCTCAAAAAAATAATTAATTGTTTTTAATCACCAATCCTTTTTTGGCTGTTCAGGCGAAGAAGCTTTTACTTTTCTTAATTTATCCTGCAGGTTTTTTTCGTGTTCAGAAAGTGATTTCAATTTTTCTTCAGCGTCACGCTTTGTAATTTTAGATGGCTGTGGTTTAGGTTGCTTATTCTGGTCTTGTTTCTTCTCTTCTTTATTTTGATTTTGCTGAGGCTGCTGTGGCATTTGCTTTAAAGCCCGCTGCAGATTTTGCCGGGCTTCTTCATCTGTAGCATCCAGCTTAAGAGCCGCCTTGTATGCACTGATACATTCGCCTAACTTATTTTGTTTTTGATAGGCAACACCTTTATTATAAAACGCTTTTTCTTTCATCGCCGGTTCCGCAGACGAGGCAATAACATCATCATAATATTTTATCGCATCTTCAGGCTTATCATTTTTATAAATTGAATTGCCTAAGTTGTACATTGCAATTGCATTGGTATTGTCTTTTTGTAAAGCCTGCTGATAGGCCAATGCAGCCTCGCCATATTTTTTTTGACCATAAGCAGTATTGCCTGCAACAATTTGTTTGTTTTGAGAAAAGCCGCTAAAAGGTGAAAACAAAATTGCTGTAACAATCACTGATTTTAAAAGAACTTCCGCAGTACTTTTTCGCCGCTCTGTGGTAATACTTTCAATTAAAAGAAAAAGTATTGCAGCCGCTACAAAATACCAGAAATACTGAATATATGTGCCTGAGGTTTTATCTGCAACAGAAGTTTGGCCTAAGCCGGCTAATTTATTATCAAGATTATTAACCACTTCATCCGTTGAAGTAAAAAGCTGGTATAAACCATGCCTTTCTGTGGCAATCTGCTGCAGGATTTGTTCATTAAGTTTAGAAATAACTACCTGCCCGTTTTCATCAGTTTTATATTGGTTTGTTGCCCTGTCCATTAATCTTGCACCCTGGGGAGAACCAATACCGATTGTGTTGATGATAACACCTGCTTCCGCAAGTTCTTTGGCTGTTTTAAGTGCTTCTTCATCATGATCTTCACCATCAGATATTAAGAGTATGGACTTAAAAGTTTTTTCTTTTGCATTGAAGGCAGCATAAGAAGTACGCAGCGCCTGGCTAATGACTGTTCCCTGCGTAGGAATATCATCTGGTGTAACTGCCGATAAATACATTTTAGCTGCTGAGTGGTCTGAGGTTAAAGGCATTTGCACGTAAGCCTTTCCGGCGAAGATGACAAGACCAATCCTGTTATTTTGAAGGCGGTCAATAAGTTTGCCTATAATTTGTTTTGCCCGGTCAAGACGTGTTGGTTTTATATCGTCGGCCAGCATACTGTTGCTCACGTCCAGGGCAATAACAACATCACTGCCGGTGCGCTTTACATTATTCTTACCATCCGGTTCTACAAGGCCTGCCAGCGCAAGTCCACAACAGATAAAGGCAACAACAATGAAGATAAATTTGAGATTGAATTTTTTTGGTGAAAAGTTTCCGGACAATTGTTTTACAAGATGCGGATCACCAATTTTATCAGACGTTGTTTTTTTCCATCTCAGTAAAAGAAAAAATAATACCAGCAAAATTGGTAGCGCCGCTAAAACAATTAAATATTCAATGTGTTGAAACTCTAACATTAGATATGCAATATATAAATATCGTGCCTGTCAATATCAGCCTCAATTAAATGCCTGCTGTTTTAACAGAAATAAAAATTGAAATCATTTAATTAACGGAGATTAGGAATGTATATTGGTGCTTTTGTAAGGCATTTTATTTTTCGCCTTTAAAAAAGCCATATTTCCCGAGTATTTTTTTAGTAATTGAAAGCCTCAGAGACGGATCAATATTTTTATCGGGTGTTTTAATAACCGTTACAAAAAAATAAACGTGCCGGTTTTCTTCTATCCAGCCGGCAAGCCATCCTATCGCATTGTTTTTGTTATCATAGCCTAAGCCGGTTTTATAACTGAGCTTATATTGCGTGTTGTCTTCAGCGAGCATTACATCTCTAACAATTTGCTGCGCTCTTTTTTGAAAAGGCAATTGATCAAAATATAGCCTGGTTACCAGGCCAAGCTGTTCATCAGCAGAAATCTTCAGCCTGTTATTTAACCAAAATGAATCAATCGGGCCTGAAATATTTTTGTTACCATAGCCGATGGAATCTATCCAAACTTTCATGGTATCATAGCCAATTCGCCGGGCAACCTCTTGGTAATAAGGCACAGCGGATACCTTAAATGCTTCCTTCATGGTAAGATCTTTATTCCAATTCTGGTTTGGCCGCACTTGCTTATCCCAGGGTATAATCATGTTCTCATTTACAATAACACCGGTTTGCAAACCAATAAGCGAGTTAACGATTTTAAAAGTGGAAGCAGGTAAAAAGCGTTGCGTATCTAAGGCCATATTGTACACGGTAATGTTACCATCGCTGTTGTTCAGCATTGTAAAGCAACCATCAACCTTTGCTTCATCAAAATATTGCTTAAGGCTGTTATCTATTTTGGCCTTGTTTACTGAGCAGGATTGTAAAATAAGCACCAGGAGAAAAAATATAATTGGAGGTTTTACGGAACATTGTTTTAAGAGAATCATAGCAGAGTTATAGGTCTTTCTTTTTTTTGTTTTGGTGAGCCACAGTTGCTTCAAGTGCTTCGTAAAAATCTTCGCCATATTTACGGATAAGCGCATCTTTTAAAAAAACATAGGTAGGCACTTTTAATTGTTTGCCAAGTTTGCAGGCAGCCTTACAAAGATCTTCCCGGGGTTCATAATTTACCAGGTCTGTCTTCCCGTCCCGGCTTTTTTTTATTCTTATCGGAAACAAATGACAACTAATCGGTTTTTTCCATGTCACCTTTCCATCATAATACGCCTGCTCGATACCGCATTTTACAATACCGTTATTGTCTTTTATCCCATAGACGCACATGCTGCCTTTTATAGTAGGTGTTACCCAGCCAAACTCCTGGTTGTAAACATACTCACCCTGCCGTTCCAACTCTTGTTTTGATTCTGCGCTTAAGTATGGCAATACAGCGGCGTACACACTTTTTAATTCTTTTAATTCATTTTTCTCAAGTGGGGCACCGGCATCTCCGTCTACACAACAGCCGCCTTTGCATTTGTTTAGATCACAAACAAATTGCTCCTCAACCACCTGGTTGCTTATCAAAGTATTTTTGATAGCCATCATCCGGCAAATATACATGGAGCAGCCCACAAGGCATATTCAATACTGAAACGGAACGGCAATCAGCGCCAGCAAAGTGTGTTAATCAAATGTTTCATATCTGCCTGCAAAAAGTCGTTCACAGGCTTTAATGAATCTTCATTTGGTGTCGCATCAAAATACAAGGCGCCCCTTAAAAAGTGGGTTGTAGTGTCCGTCAAAAAAAATTGCTTCGCCGTGGCGACACTCCCGGATAGTGAAAAGAATATACCGGAAACATTATTAGGCGTATGCATCAGGCTATCGTCAATTGAATAAGCTTTAATGTTATTCTTGTAAGTAAGCTTGTAAGAATCGTCTACAAGACTTTCAAATGAATTAAGCCCGGTAGAATCTTTATAGCCTCCTGCTATTTTTATTTTATAAGCCGATGTTCCCTTTATGTTTTTGTAACTGATAAAAATTTTGCCGTGAAACTGTGGAAAATCAATATTGATCCAATAAGGATCATTTAGATTTTTATCAAAGTAAGTGCTGTCTTTAACTATTGTTGCGTACACAGGATATTCAAAGGAATAGGGAAAGCCCGGCTGGTTAAATAGTTGATAGTCTTTTTTCGGAAAATCAACTTTATAGTATCCTCTTTTTTTCGAAGTGTAGGTAGAATTGCATGATGACAGGCATGCAGCAAATATGATGATAGTAAAAAAAAGAAAAGGTGCTTTCAAGCTCATTGTGCAGTTGCAGGTTTGATGGTA
>JANLXV010000628.1:0-25705 GCA_031365305.1 Chitinophagaceae bacterium | reverse complement strand
AGGTCAATTATGAAAGTTGTATTATAATCCATAAGGTCACTCCAATTTTTTATGGCTTAAAATCTTTATTTATAAGAATGGATATTATTTTCAAATGCTCATTTCAATCAGCCACACGTGCCCAAAGGGATCTCTAACTTCTCCCTGCCTGTAGCCATAATCATAATCCAGCGCAGGTGATGTTTCTGTTGCGCCCGCTGCAACCGCACTTTTCATCAGGGCATGTACATCAGGCACAAAGAGGCCAATGTATATAGTGGTACCATTATGTTTGTCCGGGCTGAAAGAACCAGGCCGGGCTACTTCTTCATGCAGGTGAAATATTGCGCCGTTAATAGCCAACTCAGCTACATGATAACTGCCATCATCATTTTTAAAACTTCGCAATTCCACTGCACCAAAAGCTTTTGTGTAAAAGCTTACATCATGTACGCCGTTTTTTATAACGAGTTGTGGTGCAAAAAAAGTTTTATTATCTGTCATCATGTTTAGTTGGATATTAAAATTATAGTTGAATGATCTCTTTTGTTTCGGTATCAACAATTAAAAGGCCTTCACTACTAGCATCTAACTGCCCAAGTAAATTTCCTGTATTATCCCAGGCAGCGCTCTGCCCGGCACTTACAAAATCATCGCAAGGCCCTACACAATTCGACAGCAGTATGATCATGCCATATTGTTTGGCGATGCCGGCTAAAGTTTGACTGGCTTTATACATACCCTCAGCAGTTTTAGCCACGCTGGTTATATAAATTTCTGCACCATGCTCAAAAGCATCTTTTGCATGTTCGGGGATAGATAGCTCATAACATATAGATAATGTAATATGATCAGTGATTAAACAATAATTATTCTCCCCGCTAATGAAAAAAGGCGTTTCATCTTCGTGTAAAAATTTTTTAGAATAGACTTGCCTTTGCTGCTGTGGTTGAAAAATGACCAGGCTAATGCAGGTGCCATTATGTTCTTTGGTTGGTAAACCCACACCAATAATGATGTTATTACTATCGCTCATGGTTTGGAAAACAGTAAGTCGTGCATTTTCTTTATCCATAGCCAAAACTTTTGCCAGGCCAGGCTCATAGCCAGTTAAGGATAGCTCGGGGAAAAGGATGGCTTCAGCTCTATCTTTAATGGCAAGATTTAAAAGGTTGATATGTGCTTCAATATTGCGTTCAATGTCACCTTTAGCAGGCCTTGTTTGCGCTACAGCAATTATCATAGTTCTCTTAGTTAATGTGTATTGTCGGCAACAATATTTTTATTAAAACGTGCCCACAAATTGTATCCTGGAAATTTACAGGTTTTATAATGTTCGTCTGCCTGTTTTTGATAGTCTCTTTTTAGTGTTAACCATTCCTGCAGAGGGATACATTGGGTTTCACTCGTTTCAATATTATAGGCAACACCGGTGATGGCCTTAGCCTGCAACATGAATAAAGCCGGCGGCACATCAAGATCACCTTTGATCTCCTGCAGCTCTGCCGTTGAATCGTAGCCCGCAGTTAATATCCACCGGTTATCCGCACTAAAAACTGCTCCGTTTAAAGCAGCTTTGTGATTTTTTCCTAAACCGATTTCTTTCAGCGTGGCCGTATTCCAAAGATGTGTTGCCTTATCAAAAGCTGTAGTAACTATCCATTTTTCATCAGCACTAAATGCAGCACTTCTTGCGTCTGCCTGGTGAACCATTGAGGAGCCAATTTGTTGGCCTGTTGTGGCATTCCAAAGTCGTGCAGTTCTGTCCCAGCTTGCCGTAAGTATTTTACTGCCACTGGTATTAAAGATTGCACTGGCAACCATTTCACCATGTTTAAAAGACATCAATTCTTTTCCTGACGATGCCTGTACAATATGTGCTGCGCTATCGCCACCCGCTATCAATAGGGTCTTGCCGTCCGGGCTAAAAACAGCGTCAGCAATTTCAGTCTCAAATTGAAAAGAATCAATGATTGTCATTGGCTGTGCCGCTGCATTCCATAAGCTTATGTTGTTGTTATGGTCTACAGTCAACAGTCTTCTACTATTGGCGTCATACACAGCTTTATGCACCTTTTCATTGAATTTTAGAACATCTATGAGCTTGCCTGTTGTGGCATCCCAGGTACGAACGGTGGAATCATCACCGGCTGTTACTATTTTTAAACCATTGTTGTTAAAGACGGCGCTATTGATCTTGCCATCGTGTGTAAAGGTGTGAATGGCCTGACGGGTTTTTCTGTCCCAAAGCTTTGCTGTTGAATCGTAGCCTGCGCTTAAAATTTTTGTACCTTCCTTATTAAAGAGAGCAGTAGTTACAATACCGTGGTGTTTAAAAATAAATTTCTTTTCTGCTTGTGCCGGTTCAACGTTCCACAGTTTTATTATTTTATCCCAGCCGGCAGTAAGAATTTGCTTTCCATCGTGGCTAAAACATACACTATACACCGGGCCATCATGCTTCATAGCTGCACCAGCCTGTGCCTCCATGTCAATATTCCAGAGCCTTGCCTTTTTATCATCACTTGCCGTTAACAGCCATTTGCCATCGGGGCTAAATGCCGCATCGGTGATCTTATCATTATGTTTGAAGACGGCTAACAGCGTTGCAGTTGTATCCCATACACGCAGGGTAGAATCGGTGCCTGTTGTAAGAATTTTTGTGCCATCAATGTTGAAGATGGCATTAGTAATAACGCTTAAATTATTCTCAACCTGAGCCTTTATAAAAGGCACTTCTTTTTTTATAGTTACATCCCAGATGTATGGCGAAGCATCGTTGCAACTGATAAGAATTTTTTTGCCATCCGGGCTAAAGACGGCATTATTGATATCAGCCGCCTGTTGAATTGAATCAATTACAGTACCACTATCTATTTGCCACAACCTTACATAACCGTCAGCACTGCCCGTAAGTATAAGCTTTCCATCAGGACTAAAACCCACACAAGTCACATCATCTTCATGCTGAAAAGCACGCCATTGTTTTCCGCTTGCCGCCTCCCATAAATAAGCAGTATGATTACCACAGGCTGTAACTATCCATTTACTATCTGTACTAAAGGTTGCGGTTGTAACAGGGGCAGGATGCTGCATGCCCGGCACCATCTCTGTGCCGGATGCTTTCTCTAAAAGCCGCACCACGCCATCATTACCTGCTATCAGAATGGTTTTGTCATCACCGCTAAATGCCACGCTGTGAACAATATCATGCTGGATAAAAATAGTGTCTAAAATTGTATGTGGCAGACTGGCCTCTGCATCAATCATTAGATTTTTTACAAGCGTTTTATCAGTGGTTATCACAGCCGCTTCGGTAAGCAGGTGAAGGCCATCTAAAAAATTGTTAGCTGCTTTTGCATACTGGCTGTTCTTCCAGTAATTTATGGCGAGCTCATTTTTATTCTTAATATTATTCCTGTAAATAAAAATGGCAAATGCAGACAGTAGCACAATAATTAAAAGCAAAGTCGTAATGAATAGCCGCCTGGTTCTCCGCTTTATGGCTTTTTGTTTTATACTTTCTTTTTCACTTTGTTTTAGATAAACGAGGTTATTTTCAAAGCTGGCATTATAGCGTTGTGCCCATATTTTACCCGGTTTTGAAGCGTTGTACCATTGCAAAAATTGTTGCAGTTCATTTCCTGATAACAGGTCTTTTTTGCCTTCATTATAAAGTGTTGCCGCTTCTGTTAGTCTTAAAAATAGCTTACCTGCTTCGGCTTCTTCATCCACCCATTTATTTAAGGTTCCCCATTGCCGGATCAGGCTCTCGTGAGACATATCAATTAAAAGATCCGTATTATCTGCTGATCTGTTTATCACCAAAAACGACCTGTTATCTTCAATAAAGCGATTGACAATATTAAGAAGTGTTTCGTTGTTAGCGCCTGTTAAAGATTGTAACTCGCTGAGGTGTACCGGCCGCCTGATCTTACGCCCGTTTTCATCAATGCCCGTAAGCGCCTGGAATATTTTTTTGGTGAGAGCAAGATCTGTTTCAGACATATTTTTCAACGCTTCATCTGCATGATTACATAAGGCCTTTTCAATGCCGCCTATGCTTTCATAGTCAGCAATAGTCAACTCTCCGCCAGGGTCAATATTTTCTTTGTGATCCCACAGCCGCATAAGCGCATGTTGCAGCAAGGGCAATTCATCTTTTACCCCCTGTGCATCATTTAGCAATCTTGCGGTTAAGGCAGTTTCAATTTTGGCATCGTATAAACGTACAGGCCCCGTTATGGTTGTTTCAAGCTGAACCCTGTTAAGCCGCGGCACAATGTACTGGCTTTGGTTCATGGCTTCAGGCAGGCCATAAAACTGCGAACAGTCGCCAATGAAATCAGAGCGCATGGTAAGTACAACATATATTGGCAGCTCAGTATGCGCCGAGAGTTGCAGGAGGATATTTACAAAATCAATGGCTTCATCTTTTTGCTCAGGCGTGCTATCGTCATTTAGCGAAAAGCGGAATAGTTCTTCAAACTGATCTATTAATAAAAAAAAATTGGTATTGCTTTTCCATAGTGGTTTTAAAAGATCAAGTATGGCATCAACGCCTTCCGTTATAATGGTATTCTGCAGATCAGTTGCCGAAATATTATGTGTTGTATAATCCAGTTGTGTAAGCAGGCTATCGGCCAGGTTGCATATCGGGCTTTGCCCGGGCTTTGCTGAAGCGATGATCCAGCGGTCCCTGTCATCAACCAGGAAGCCGGCTTTAAGACGTGGAATTAAGCCCGCTTTTATTAAAGATGATTTGCCGCTGCCTGAACTGCCTGTTACAGTAACAAAATGATGCTGATGCAGGCGTTGAAGTAATTCAAGTACCTGGTGCTGGCGGCCAAAGAACAGGAGGCTTTCATCACTTTCAAAAGGGCGAAGGCCAACGAAAGGATTGCCTGTAGAACTCATCATGCTACAGCTTTTATGCTGATAAAAAACTGCTGTAAAGCTGCAAGATCCAACTGGAGTGTATCGCTGTTATTTACTACACTCACTTTAATAAATTTTTGTTGCATGGAAAGATCTGTGGCGTCTTTATGCGGCGGCACCATAAACACAAAAAAATCTTTTTTAGGATAGTTATTAGATACAATAAATTGCAAAGCCGCCTTCATTCTTTCCAGTACCCAATCACGGGATACTTTGCCATAAAAAAATACGAGCTTGCTTACCTGGCTTATCCTGTCGCCAAGAATATTTATGTTTTTTTGGGGATCATCTTCCTGCGGATTTATGAAAGGTTGAATTTCATTTTCAAGAAGCTTGCGGCTTAACTCCAGGGCATAGATCTGGTCATCATAATGTGTATCTAACAATACAGATACTTTGCCCTTTGGCGGTTGTGCCCATTGCTGTTGTATACTTTTCGCAAGGTCTGTAACTTGTTGCGTAAGGTCGCTTTTGTTGCCGCGTATGTATTTAATATTTTTTGTTGATTGAATGCCATTATCAATACCCTGCAAAAAAGTTTTGTATTTTTCTTCTTCTACATTTTCAATTTTCATTTCTGCAGGCAGCCAGATCAGTTGCGGCCTGTCTGACTGAATACCAAGCTCTGCCTGCTTTTGCGGATACCATATTGTTTCTTCACCTTCTATTTCCCTACCGGTAAACTGGTCAAGCAAGTGCACAGCAAGATCAGCCTCTTTAAGTTTTTCTTTAACCGCCATGGCATGTTCATCACTTTCAAAGGGCGGTGGCACATCATACAATAATTTAAAATCCCGCCTTTCAAGTTCTGTAATGGTGCGCTTTCTTATGGTGCGTAAACTATCGGGCACGTCGCCAAAATAAATGGTAAATTTATTATCATCTATTACTACCGGTTCTTCCTTTGGAAACTCTGCAATCAGTTTAACTATGGCTTCTCTTAAGTCTTTTAGCTGATCCTTAAATTCATCGCTGCCTGTTTCAATCGTATCACCAAAACTTTCTTTGTCTTTCGCATCGTGAAAGGCGAAACCTGTTGTGCCATTCAATTCTTTTGGCCAGGTTGTATAAGGAATGTTGTTTAGCAGGATGTTGATAATGCGGGAACGATTACCAACATTCAGGCCTACGGCTTCCTGGTGTGCCTTGTTATAAAACAATTCCAGTTCTTTCTGGCAATAGTCAGATTGTAAATAGCCTGGAGATGTTAAACATAACAGGATAGCGGAACCGTTAATACATTCTTCGATGTAAGGGTCAAAAAGCATACTGCCATCCAGCTTTTTACTATCCCACCATATCTTAACGGCATCTGGTTTACCAATGCGGCGTGATAATAAAATATTCAGGTCATTATAAAATTCCTCGATCCAGCCACGCTCTTCATCAAATATTTTCAGGTTATCTAAATGAGAATAACTTATAAAAATGTCGTAGGTATACCCTTTTATATAAGCCATCAATTATAATTTACAGAGCTGCCATCACCGGTGCAGCTAATTTGAATTTACAATTTTTCATTCACTTTACCTTTGTTGATAAGATTGCTAATCAACTTTAAGAACGATGGTTAATTTTTTTGCTTCCGGTAAAACCTTACTGGTTTGTATCATCACATTTTTCAGGTCAACATCCTGGGCTTTTGTTGTTTTATGATTCAGCATATTCAGCGTCCAGAAAGTAAAGACCGTATTAGATGGCAGCGGTACCTGCACCGTAGAAGCAAGGCGTGTGGTGCTTTTGGCGTTTACTGCAGGATTTTTATGATTATAAAGATCGGTTAAGGTGAAAAATATCCTGTAGGCTGCTGTAAGATCGGGTGCATCCAAAACGGGCTTGTAAGGCGGATCTTTTGCGTTGCGATATACTACCACATTAAATGGCCGCAGTTGCTTTGCGATTGTCGCCAGTAAACCATCATTGCTATTTACTTCATTGGTTATTGATGAAGTAAAATGTGCTGGACCGGCAGTCTTATCAACATGCGAGGTTAAGGAAGATTGTTTTTGTAAGGGGAAGAATTGCAGGTAAGATGTACTGTTTGGATCTGCAGTCGTCAAATCTTTTAATGCCGCAGCAAGGTTTTGCAACTGGTTATATTGATTGGTAGTCATGCTGCGTTGAGCCTGTCGTAACTGGTATAGCAATTCAGCCATAACATTATTAATATAATCAACCGTGGTGCGGTCTACAGAATCAATGTCAGTCCTGATGTTGTTTAAATGTGCTGCCAGGTCATTAATCAATGCCACGGCTTTACCAGGTACTTTTTGCCTGTAAGCATTTAAGGTATCTAAGTATTTTAGAAATTTATTTTCTTCACTTTTATCCGGTTCAAGGCCAGCCTGGTAATCTTTGTCAAACGTGCTGAGATCATTTAACGGCACATCGGGCCACACCGGGAGTATGGGTGTATGGCTTAGTTTTACTTTCTTTACCTGTACCAGATCCGGATTCAGCGTGAGAAATAATTCTATGGCATCTAAATTATAAGCTATACCATTTTGTGTAAGGGCAAAGGCAATATATTCCTTCAATGGTATGGATGTATCTCCACGCTGGTGCGCTTTATACTTTGTCAGCAGGTCGTCCCAGTAGGCGCTTTTTCTGTCGCCAAACCTAAGATAATAATCCTGCGGTTCGTAAAAATCATTTACTGAAATTAAGTTACCCCCATACTGGAAAGCTTCTATACGGCTGTAACCATCATTATCAATTTCAACAGGTTGGTTTGTATTGGTGCTTATGGCTCTTACCCTGATGGCATATCTTCTGCCTTGCTGTAAAACGTTTTTATATAAAGTGGTATCCAAAAGAAAAGTTGTGGATGGCAGTGCTGTTTTACGAAAGACAAAAGGGTTGTTTAAAGCATCCGCAACGGTTTGATTGTTGAAGAGTTCTCTAATCTCAAAGTCGTAAGTAAAGCCACCCGGCGATAAGCCACAGGTAGACTGCGGTGGCGTCCACGTAAATATAACCGGCGAAGCAGGCCGCACCAATGCAATGTCGGATGTGATATTAAAGTTATTAATAGGCTGTGTAAACTGGGGAGCGCCCCCAGCCTGGTTACAGATAGTAAAGGTGCCGCAACCAAGGTTTGGGTTTGAGGCAGTTTCTCCTAATTGCCCCTGCGAAGTAATGTATCGTGCATAATAACAAATACGATAATTGCCATCAGGTAATTTAATGTTATTGATAGCATCTTTCAGGTTGGCCGGATCAATGCCTTCAATGATAAGGTTGGCTTCGTCAAAGTTGCCGAAGGCCTCTCTTTGCCGTGCGGGAATAAGCTCTATAGCACTACCAGGATTTAAAGTGATAAAAGGTGGTTGCTGAAGATCAGGATTTAATTCTATGGTAAAAGGCGAGGGTGATAAACGTTCAATCTTACCAAATAATTTAGCCTGTGTGCTACAGCCCGGAGGGTTTATAAAGCGCAGGTTTGATGTAACACCACCGCTTTGTATACTTTGTGATATTACAGGATTAACCGGTGATTTGACAGTTGTGTTTATTAATGCAGCGTTAAGCGATTGTGTGCAGTTTGCAATTACAAAGAAAGCGCTGCAGCCGATGTTGGAAATATCATTGCCGCCATTATCGTCCCGGGCAAAAAAGCAAATACGGTATGTACCATCAGGTAACACAATATTGTCAGGATTTATTCCCGTTGTATCACCGTCTATAGTAAAGTTTCCAAATGCCAGAATTTTTTCATCTGAACTTAGATTTCTCGGGTTATTATTCCCTAAGTCAATAATGCACTTAGTAGCATCCGTTGTAATTGTTAAAGAGGAAGATAGGCTTTCAAGCCTTCCGAAAACATAAGCTTTTACTGTATCTATCTGTGGATCAAGGGATCTAAAAGTTAGCGTTGACGTAACCCTATTAGACCTTAAATAATCCCGCAATACACGATTTGCGGGAGGATTTGCGGTGGTTGAAACCGTAACAGTGATCTGGGCTGTAACGCATATAATTTTTGAGAATAATAAAAGTAATAGCAATAATTTTTTCATAGTATTTCAGCTTCAATAAATTGAATAATTATATCCTATACCTCCACTAAAATTTTTGGTGGCTACGGCATAAGGAACAGTCTTATTAATAGCATCGTTAATGGCGTTGTTAACAGGCGTATATATATAATTCGCAAACACGTTAAACGAATGTCGTTTTATGGTATAGCCGATATTGCCTGAATAGCTCATGTTCTTTTGTGTATTGGTAGAAAATTTATTTAAGTAGTATCCAAAATTACCCTGTATGTTCAGGCTTTTATTTTTTAATAATTGCGAGGATGTGCCGAAAATAAAGCCATTGGATTTATAAGAACTGGCTTGCTGCTTATACTTTGAAAACAAATAATTCACGGAGAAACTTAACGCCTCCTGTATAAACGATAAAGTATAATTTAAGGACGCAGATGAATTTTTGCTGTTGGTAGCTGCTGCCGTGGTTGGGTTCTTATCTTTCAAATTTTGAAGGCTCACATTGCCATTAATAAAATGCATGGTGTTGCCTTTTGTAATGTTGAAAGAGGGGCTGACAGTAAACTGGGATATGCGTTGTTTTAAAAGCAAAGTATCATTCACACGCAGTGAATCGGGCAATGCCTTGTTGCCATTTTTCTGTTTCAGATCATAGCCCGAATAATTGGCATTGATGTTCCAATGCCGGCCAAGTATAGCATTGGCATTTATATTCTGTACCTGTGTGCGTAATTCTGTGCTGCGGTTTTTATCAAGATTATTATGTTGGCGGGATAGGCTTGTACTTACATTTAATTTTCCTTTGGCAATAGCATGATTGTTATTTAAAGTCAGCAGTTCAATATCATTTAATAAGTACGGCGTGCCCAGCGATTTAAAATTCGGTGCCACTCTTCTATACCCCAAGCTGCTGTTATATTTTTTTGACCGGTATGATAAGGATGACTGGCCTGCATAGCTGGCCACAATATTTGAGCTGGCAGGTAAAAATTTATCAATGAAATTTTTGAGTTTTTGATGGGCGGAATCAATGCGCTGTTTACCCGGAGAAATATCGGGTATAAGGCCGCTGATCGCCATATCACCCGTCCAAATTATTTTTTTTAACATGCTCACTTTAAATGAAGAACCCAGGACTGCATTTTCCTGTGCATGGATGGAAGTTTTTGCTGTCTTTATAATTCTTGCCGAAGTACTGTCATCCTTTGCGTGAAAATAGATCACATCAAAAAATGTTTTGGCATTACCTATCCCCACTTTAAAACCATACCCTTTGCGTGAAAATTGTGGCGCCCTGAAGCGACCCGTGCCTGTATCTTCATTAAACGCTTTATTAAGCCGTCCATAAAATGCCGCAAAGCGAAACTGTTTGGGATTTAATTCAATGCCAACGCCTTTAAAGGTTTGTCCGCCGAAGATCAACGGTGAAAACCGCATGTAGCGATAGCCGAGGTGAAGTTTCGTCCACCGATAAGTGGGGCTTATGCCAAACTGGAAATGCGCAGGCGTATTGCTGCCACCATACTGGCTAACCACAAATGAAAATGGTAAGGTGACTGCTTTGATTTTTGCAGTAAAATTTCCATTTACATTCCAGGCAGAGGATGGGCGTGTACCTGCTGATTCATTTGAATGATAAAAATTAGACGATGCACCAAGGCTTCCTCTTATAGACACTGCTTTTTTCTTTGCGGTATATTTTTGCTGAGCCTGTAAACACTGCAAACAGGATACACACATAACGCCGCAACATATATTTTTAAACCATGACATAGCTTTGTCACTTTTCTTAAAAAAATGCGGTGTGCAGGTTAGCTATAAAGAGTGGGTACGGATGGGATTAAGTCTATAGTGACCTAAAATATGATGATATTAAAACACCTGATGAATATCATATCTAATACTAAGCATAAAATCCAGCATTTCAAAAGCTATTATCAATTTTTTTTGGGTTGTAAATATTTGCGTGGGATATTTTATGGCATATAAATAATACTATAAGCCGCTTCAAGTAACATGGATTTCACTTGTGAGATGGTTATTTCATCTTTGCATTTGTGGTAAAAGCCCCATCAGAAGCTGCTTTTTATAATGGTCATTTGGGTGAATGCCATTCGCAAAGCATTCCCTTATGCCTGCGACAGAATGAATCTCTATATCCTCAATAATTTTTGCAAATAGTTCAATAGCTAATTTATAAATGCATCATAAATTTATCACTAAATAACAATTTGTTGTCTTACGCTGCCATCGTTGAGTAATCATTTATGATGAGGTTTCATAGTTGCAATTGCATCATTCACTTTTCAGCAAACAGCTTAACTACTTCTCCTAAATCAAAAACACATGCGGTGCCATCTAATTTTGAATGGATGAACGAACTGGCAGCGGCACTTCTATAACCGCCTTCACAATGAACTCCTATTGGCTTATCCGTTGCAATTTCATGTATACGGTTTCTTAACTCCGGTAATGGAATGGAAATACTGCCTGGAAAAACTTTGTGTGCTTTTACTTCCGACGCATTTCTTACATCCACAATGGTATAATTATCCGGGTGTTTTGTAAATAATGTAATATCAAGCTTCTCTTCTGTAACACTTCCGCCGTTAATAATGTAAGCACTTTCAAGGCTGCTTTCATAGCCTATTGCTGCAGTTCTTTCAATCATTCTTTGCAACTGTTCTTTATTCTCTCCCCCTAAATAAAATTTTTCACCCGGTTTTATAATACTCCCCAACCAGGTTTCAAACTTGCCATGCTCCATTAAGTTGATGGAATGCGGTAAATGACCTGCTTTAAATTTTGCATCCTTTCTCGTGTCAATAAGCCATAACGTTTTGTGCTGGTTTGGGATGATGTTTTTGCCACGGATATCTGTCACTGAAATCTTACTAATACTTTCCTGGAAACCTGCTGCACCTTTACGGTTTATTTCTACATCGAAAGGAAAGTAAGCTGGTATAAATGGCTGATCGCTCAACAGCTCTTTTACAAATGCGTTTTCAGTCATAGGCTGTAGCGACCAGTTGGTTTGTTTTTCTTTTGCGATTGTGCTACTACTTTCTTTGCTTAAACTTTTACCACATAATGTGCCGGCACCGTGCGCCGGGTAAAGGGTAATATCATCATTAAGCGGCATGAACCTGTCTCTTAAAGTATGATACATTTTTTTTGCAAGATCGAGCCGTGTGGCTTTAATATTACCAGCACCTTCTCTTAAATCAGGGCGGCCGCAATCGCCAATAAAAAGGGTATCACCGGAAAATACAGCCTTCTGTTTACCATTATGTTCTAACAGGATACCAATACTGTCTGGTGAGTGGCCAGGTGTATGCAAAGCAGTGAGTTTTAATTTACCAAGCTGTATGGTATGGCCTTCATCAAAGGCAGTATGAGGATAGGCTGCCTCAGAAATGCTGCTCGTGTATACCGTTGCACTGTGATATGGCTAAGCTCTAAATGACTGCTTACAAAATCTGCATGGGGATGGGTTTCTATAATGCCAGTGATTACAGCATGGTTCTCTTTCGCAAAATCAAGATATGGCTGCGGATTACGTGCAGGGTCTATTAACACGATTTTCTTTTCGCAATCACTTAAAAGTGCATAACTATAATGAGCAAGATTTTTATCTTCAAATTGTTTTATCTGCATAATCATTTTTTACGCTGCAAACTTCTTGTATTTCTATAAGTTTTTCAGTGATTGTTGTCACACAAAGTCAATATGATAACAGTCACTTCTCTGTTCAGCTATAAAAGATAACTTTACCCTAATGATGCAGGGACTACAACATAACCGGAAACAATTTTGGTTACTGGTTATTGTCAATGCGTTTGTAGGCAGCATGGTAGGGCTGGAACGTTCTGTGTTATCCGGCTTTGGCGAAAACCTTTTTGGCATAAATGGTAAAACGGCCTTGCTTTCTTTCATCATTGCTTTTGGTACAAGTAAGGCTCTTGCCAATTTATTAATGGGGCGGCTAACGCTTTATATTACCCGCAGGCAGGTACTGTTGTTAGGCTGGATCGCAGCATTGCCAGTCCCTTTTTTGCTGATGTATGCCAGTTCCTGGACGTGGGTGATTGTTGCAAATATTTTATTAGGCATCAACCAGGGCCTTGCCTGGTCATCAACCGTAATTATGAAGATAGACCTTGTTGGCGAACGGCAACGGGGCCTGGCTATGGGTATCAATGAATTTGCAGGATACCTTGCCGTAGGTATAGCAGCATATCTTTCGGCAGGTATAGCTAATACGTACGGGTATGCTTTTTATCCGTTTTTACCGGGTATTTTATTTTCTGTTGCCGGGTTAATGATCACCATATTTTTGATAAAAGATACTGTGGCATTCGTGCAGAAGGAAGCCCAGGAGAGCCACATACCTCTGTTAAAAAACATTTGGAAAGCCTCCTCATACCAGCATCGCAATATGGGTTCTGTTACCATTAATGGCCTGGTAAATAATTTAAACGATGGCATAGTATGGGGCTTGTTGCCCATATTATTATTGCAAAAAAATTATTCGTTACAAGAGGTCGGTTTAGTAGCTGGCATATACCCGGTAGTTTGGGGGATAACGCAATTATTTACGGGCAAGCTCGGCGACATCTATTGTAAAAAACAATTAATAACAGCCGGGATGCTGCTGCAGGCTGCTGCTTTGTTCATTGTTACAGTGGCATCTTCTATTGAGATGAACGTACTTTCAATGACCCTTTTAGGTTTAGGTACTGCATTAGTATATCCGAATTTTCTTACAGTAATTGCAGAAAATACACACCCTGATCAAAGAGCGCAAAGCATGAGCATTTTTCGTTTTTGGCGTGATAGCGGGTATGTAATAGGGGCGGTATTTTCAGGAATTATTGCCGACCAGTTTGGAGCAGAAGTGGCATTTATTGCCGTTGCTGTAATAACCGGCGCTGCTGCAGTGTTGGCTGAGGTAAGAATGTGTTGTACGGCCAAATTATTTTGGAAAAGCGAGTTATGTTGATACTATAAATGTCATCGTTCTATTAGTGTCCTGCCTTTATATAGCTCCAGCCCTTCTCCTGTTTATCCATTAGTTCCAGCATGGCCACAGGTACTACTATGGCTGTCGAAATTAAATCCTGCCTGGTTAAACCAAAGCGGAGAAGAGAATTGTTGCAGGCTGCGATAACAACATGCTTATTATTTACAAGATCATCAATGTTATCTTTTACTGTAGTCTTGTCTTTTACTAAAGCATAGATAGCTTTACCATGAAACACAACTTCAACCTGGGTTTGCGGGGAATTTTTTAAAACGTTATTTACCTGCCGGATGATAAGGCTATGGTCGGCAGTGTCACTGCCAGACATGTCAAAAACTATTTTATGCTGTTTTTCCTGGGCAGATGTGCATGTGGTGAATAGTAAAAATGCTGATAATAAAACAAGGCTGTATTTCATAAACTTAATTTATAGATGATTAATGCTGGCACAGCAAAAATACTACAGGAATTAATGAGGTAACCTTTCTTTAAAATAACCATATACCCACGTACCTGCAATAGCACTGAGCAATGTAATACACGTTACGGTAATACCTAAGCCAATTTGCGCAAACAATGGCCCGGGGCATGCTCCCGTAATGGCCCAGCCAAAGCCGAATATGAGGCCTCCATAAATTTGCCCTTTATTAAATTTTTTTACCGGCAGAACAATGGTTTCTCCATATATGGTTTTAATGCGGTATTTTTTTATAAGCCACACCGCAATGATACCCGTAATAACTGCCGAACCAATTACGCCATACATGTGAAAACTTTGCAGGCGAAACATTTCCTGTATGCGGAACCAGGATATAACCTCTGACTTCACCAGGATAATACCAAACAAGGCGCCCATTGCCAGGTATTTTAAATTATACCAGCGGGGATGTGTCAATACAGAATCATTAATGCCAACACCATCCAGGGAGCGAACTTCAAAGTCGGTATTCTCTGCAATGGGTGTTGCTATGTCTACAGTTTCAGCAGATGCCATATTTAAAATTTTAGTATAAATGGTAAAATAAGGTTAGCCATAATAAAGCCGCCGGCCATAAAACAACAGGTTGCAATAAGGGAAGGCAATTGCAGGTTAGACAACCCCATGATTGAATGGCCCGACGTACAGCCCCCGGCATAGCGGGTGCCAAAACCAATTAAGAAACCGCCGAATACCATAAAGAAAAAACCTTTGAAAGATAGCAACGCAGGCCAGTTAAATATTTCAAAAGGCAGCAGGTCTTTTTGTTGTTGAATGCCATAACTGCCCAGTTCTGCTACCAGCCTGGGATTAAGATCAACCGGGTTGGGATTCATAAAAAATAAAGCGACGAGCAATGCACCTATAATAATACCACCAGCAAAAAATAAGTTCCAGATTTCTTTTTTCCAGTCGTAATTAAAAAAAGGAATTTTTGCCGGCAGGCAGGCTGCGCATACATGTCTGAGCGAAGAAGATATTCCCAATGTTTTGTTGCCTATAATTAATAAAGCCGGCACGGTTAAACCGATGAGTGGGCCTGCGATATACCAGGGCCAGGGTTGTTTCAAAAATTCCATCATTGTATTTTGGTTTAAAGCAAAAGTCGTGAAAGTAAAGAAGGTGATATGTAACAATTATCACAGTTTGATTTGCTTCGGGTCGCTCAACCGGCAAAGTGTATTATTTATGCTTCACCAGAATTTTTGCCAGCAGGTACTGAAGTAAAACGGGAAGATAGTTTTGCCACGCATTGGTAACTGTCAATCATCCAAGAGTTCTTTAAAAGATATTTGTCATCATAATTAACTTCATAATCATTCAACATGCTTATGTATTCTTCCCTGAATGTTTTTTTATTGTGGTCTTCTTTTTGATTTAAGATGTATTTACTTACAGCATTTAATTGTGACCGGCTGTTACTGAATGCTCCGTAACCCTCCTGCCAATAAAATTTTCTTTTTGTAAATCCTTTTTTATTTACAAATTCTGAACTGTCACCTTTTACAAGCTGCATTAGTTCCGAAACAGATTGCTTCGGATTGAGTCCTACAAAAAGATGTAAATGGACTATAGCGGAATTTATTACCAATAATTTATGACCATTGTTTTTTACGATGCCAGTAGTGTAGCGATGCAATTGCTCCTCCCATTGCGGTTGTATTACGGCGGCCCGATATTTTACGGCGAACACAAAATGAATATATAGTTGTGTATAAGTGTTTGGCATTTTTAAAATTTTATCGGCTTTAAAAAGATTAAAAAAGGTAGCGCCTACGGCGCAAAAATTACAACTAATAAATTATGGCTACAAACATGTAGCGCCGATGTCGCAAAAGAAACAATTGGTTAATTGAATTTGGGTGTCTCTAAAAGCATTTATTTAAACCAGCAAACTTTTACAATCAGGTAGCGCCTATGGCGCAAAAAACCACATCCCATTAAACGTGTGGCGCCCACGACGTAAAAAAAATGTATATCCCCGCTATCCTGCTTACAGCAAATTGCCCATCAAGTCATATTACTGTTTACAAACAAATATGTGTTGCACAAATAACTTTTGATTACCCTGCAACTATTAGCGCTGACGCATTATCATCCTATAACTATATTGTTTGTGACCCTGTATTTTACACCGCACAAATTCCATTATTGTTAGCCTGAGTGTTTGGCATAGAAGCCCAAAAATGAATACAACAGGTCAAATGGCATAAAGCAACGTCCCAGCGGGACTCTATGTTTGTAGAAATAGGAAAAGTTGCGATTATTTTGCCACGTAGTGGTTACCCATGGTAGCCCATGTCAGACAAATGTATAATCCACGCCATACACTTGTGTCAACAAGGTTGAAGGTGCATCTAAAATAATCGCATTGCCTTCCGGCTTCGGCGTAACAGGAGAGTTTGCAGTTAGATATTCTTTCATTACCTCGTGCAAAGTGTATGGTGTATTGGTTGCTTCTTTTACATTAGGAATGCGGCAGAGAATAGTGTCAGGGTCGCCTTCACGTTCGCAGGCGCTGACTGTATACATTTTTTCGCTGTCAAGTTTTTCATCATGTACAGTTATACTTTTTACCCGCTTGCCCATCTCCTCAAAGGCTTTAAACTCAACCTTCATGCCTTTAAACTTTACTACCCAACCACCCAGGCGTCTGGAGGCTTCTTTTGCAAACACGTTATTCAATTCTTTTTCTAACCAATCACTGATTTGTTTTCCCGAAATTCTTGCTGTTCTTACCCTGCTGTCAACCGGTAGCATATCAAAAATATAACCTTCTGTTACCGGGATGTGTCCTGTAGCATCGGCTGTAGTATTGGGCGGACAAAAACGAAAGCCGTTCGATAATACAATGTCAGGCTTTACTTTCCACATTAATGCATCTATAATTAATGTATCAATGGTATTCTCTACCACAAAATACCGGTATAAAGGGATGGTACTATAGCCGGCTATTTTATCCATGTTTTTTTTGAAGGGTTGTTCGTTCCCGGCAATTATTGCCTGCATGGCGGCATTTTGTTTATAGCGCTTAGGGGACACCTCATCAAGATTGTAATTCTCTTTTACGATCTTACCATTTTCAACTACCAGATCTAACCGGCCTGCAAAAGACCCAAATGCCCCCGGCTCTACAACCTTACTGTATTTACATTGTATTGGTTTACGCACACGTTCATGCGTATCGCCGCCGAAAATATAATTAACCCCTTCGCATGAGGGATGATTGGCCAGCGCAATTTGCTGCGATAAGCCTAAGTGCGATAAAAGTATGATGAAGTCACACTGCTCCTGTTCTTTAAGCACCTTTATATAATAGGCCAGGTTTTCTTCAGGAAAAGAGTAAATAATGCCTTTGCTGTATGCAGGCGATTGGCGCACCGGTACCCAAGGATCTGTATAACCTACAAAACCAATTTTTATACCTGCCATACTCCATGTATAATAGGGTGGAAAAATCAGCTCACCTTTTTTCCCTTCTCCTATATCATGATACATGTTAGTGCATATTTTTGGCGCATTTAAACCGCCCAAAAGTTTTTGCATGTTCTCTTTATAATACACCACTTCCCAATTACCGGGTATATAAAGATCATAATTCAGTGCATTCAATATGGGTTGCAAAGCTTTGCCGGTTGTTTTAACGCTAAGCTCACTGCCCTGGAACATGTCGCCGGTATCAATGATAAACGTGTTGGGGTTTTTTTCACGTGCCCTGTCAAAGTATGTGGCAAGAGTAGCATAGCCGCCGGTTTTTCGAAACACGGCTTTCCCATTTTCCCAAAATAATTCATCATGTGGGTGTAACTGGCAATGCACATCTGTGGTTTGCAGTAGGGTAACTAATTGTTGCCCGTGTTTTAGCGGCCTACTTGTTTTGGTATAATTTTTTTCTTCATCTGTTGTCGTAGAAAATGATGAAAGCGGATTGGCAATAATGCCCAACCCCGCAAGAGTTGAGAATTTTAAAAAATGTCTTCTTGTATTTTCGTCAGTCATAAATTTTATTATTTCACAGCTACCCTAAATTTTAATCAACAAGAAAAGGCTCTAATTTTTTTATCGCACATACTTCAATTGCCTGGTTTATTTTTCATGGCTTTTCTTTTTTCAGCAATTGGTTTAAAAGGGCCATACTTGTGCTGCTCCTCGCTAAAACCATCAGCGTAAGGGCCAAATGGATGATCCACAGGTTTGGCAACTATATTAGGCCAGTCATTTTTTAAATCGGCTTTGGGTCGTGGCTGTGTGTTTACATAAGCCGCCACATCCCAGGCTTCTTCATCATTTAAAACGGTAGCGCCGTGTTTGGCCTGGTTGAAAGGCATATTATCTTTTACATACCCGGCAAAGCGTGACAGGCGATATAAACCAGCGCCGGTATTATAACTATGTTCGCCCCACAGCGGCGGATAGGTGTAGTTAATTTCGTTCAGTGGCTTTACCCCTTCACCCTTGGCACCATGGCAACTCTGGCACTTTTGGCTGTATACAATTTGTCCGTTTACAGGGCTTGCTGCTCTTTCCAGATAGGGCAGGTCAACTATGCCTGCACCCATAGGTTTGTCGCCCTTCTTTACATTTTGGCCAAGCCAATGTAAATAAGCTAAGATAGACGTCATTTCATAACCTGTTGTATCTATTGCTTTGCCATTTAAGCTGCGTTCAAAACAATCGTTTACACGTTTCGGAATGTTTTCAATGGTGCCACTGCGCTCCCTGAATTTTGGATAAGTAGAAGCTACAGCACTGTAGTTATTTCCCCACGGCAGCGTACCTGCGGATAAATGACAATTCTGGCAATTCATGCCGTTACTAATTTGTGCAACAGAACCGGACGGCCCAAAGTATCTGGCTGTGTTCTTTATTAAATCCTCACCATACATCACCATTTTACGTTGTGCGCCGGTAAGGGTATTGTCTGACAATAAACTTGGTGCCACCCAATGATCCGGTGCAATATCTTCTGAAATAATTGCTTGTTCAAATTGGAATTTAGATGAGGTGATTTCCCGGGCAATGACAATGCTAACAGCAAGGAAGATGAGGTATACAAGCCAGTATTCTTTTAGATGCGTTTTCATGAGCAAAGCTTCATGTGTTCAATATTTCAAATTTTAAAACTGGTTATCTACTCAAAAGTAAAAGTATCTTATGCATCAATTTCATAATGTCTTTACTTCCTTAAAATTTTATCAGGTTTACCTGAATGCTATCTTCCATTTGATTTTACAAAACCAATTCTTTTATTATGATATAAATTCCCATAATAAAAACAAACCATCCAAAGCCTTTTTTTAATTTCTCATTATTTACCCGCTGGTTAAAATAGCCGCCAATAAAAATGCCGCCAACAGCAATTGCTGTAACAGTTATGATAAATTTCCAATCAATGGCATGACGGCCAATATCACCCAAAAAACCAATTAATGAATTAAGCGCAATAATTAAAAGTGAAGTGCCAATGGCTTTTTTCATAGGCAGACGCATTAATATAACCAGGGCCGGTATTAATAAAAAGCCGCCACCAGCGCCTAAAAAGCCTGTTACAGCACCAATAAGCATACCGTACATAATCATAACAAAAGGCTTTTCTTTTGTTACTCCTTTTGTTGCAATCGGGTTACTTCGGATCATTGAAATTGAGGCCGCTAACATTAGTATGGCAAAAACCACCATTACAAATAAGGCATGCGTTACCTGGAAAGCGCCTATTTTAAAAAAAACATTTGGCAAGAAAGGGATAATAAATTTTCGGGTAATAAAAACTGTAGTGATAGATGATGAGCCAAAAAGTAAAACAGTTTTAAAGTTAACGAGTCCCTTACGGTAATTGTTATAAGCGCCGGCCAGGCTGGTAAAACCTACAATAAACAACGAATATGAAATGGCAAGCGTAGGTGAAATGGAAAAAAGATACACCAGCACGGGTATGGTTAAAATAGAACCGCCGCCGCCAATTAAGCCTAATGAGATTCCTATAAATAATGATGCGATATAACCGGCTATTTCCACCATGCAAAAATGAGGATATTAGTTAAGGTAAAGCGTGATATTAGTCACACAGCCCTTACTACTTTTTAAGCCATTCAATTGAATTTCTATGAATAGTAAGCCAGTGGTTGTTCTCCATCTTTTTTAATAACCTGCTGATCACTTCCCGTGAAGAATTAAGGTCATTGGCAATTTCCTGGTGTGTGATCTTTAAATGACGCCCACTTTTTTCAATTTGTTTTTCCAGATAATATTGCAGCCTTTCATCCATACTGGTAAAGGCGATAGCATCAATCGTTTTTAATAATTCTTCAAACCTGTTGCGGTAAGAAGTGATCACAAACTGGTACCAGGTTTTGTATTTGCTCATCCATTTGTCCATAAACTCCAAAGGGATAGACAGCACTGTAGTATCAGTAAGTGCCTTGGCCAGAATTTCGCTGGTTTCATGCCGGGTTGCACATACCATAGAAAGTGAGCAGGCCTGCCCTGCATCAAGGTGATAAATAAAAAATTCTTTGCCGTTTTCGTCTTCGCGGTACAGCTTCACCAAACCTGTTACAATAATCATGGTTGCACGGATGGTTTGGCCAACTTTTAGAAGCGTTTCACCTGCCTTAACTTCCCTAACAGAACCATGCAGCAGTATGTCGTTGTACAACTCTTCCTCAAAACCAGGTAAAAGCTGTTGCAGGCTTTGCAGGTTCATTAACTATTTTTTAAAGTGTTGGCAGGGTGTATTTGCATGCGGCCGCCGAAAGCCAATGTATTATAATTTGATAGGTAGTTGACTACGCTCTGCACACTTTGCAAAGATGATCAGGCAATCGCATATCATTTAGTTTTTTTTACTACACTGATATGCCCGTTTCTACCCATGAATATTTCCCTGGCTTCATCAAAAGAATCAATATTGGCATTATACCGAAGCCCGGTTAAGAGGTCGCCTTTACTTACATCACAATTCCGCATATTCTTTTTGTTAAACACGCCATCCTTATATAGCGATGAATCGTTACTCTTGATTAAGTGACTGATGGTAGTGCTGTACAAGCTTAATCTTGCCAGAAACCTGTGCACCAATACTAAAACCAGGCCGGCAATTACTACAGGGAAAAAAGGAGAAGCGCCTATAACTGCCCTGCTTAAAATAGCTCCCAACATAATTACAATTACATTATCAAAAGCTGACTGCTGGCCAAAAGCACGTAAGCCGCCGATACGTATAAAAATTAAAGTAATAAAAAACATAACAAACGCCCTGTCTCCCATTTGTAAGGCATTCAGCTCACTGCCATCTCCGAAAAGTTTATATATTATATTGCTCATTTGATTGAAGTTTTTGGAATAACGGAATGTCCTGTAAGGTTATGAAGTATAATATGCCGTTTCTACACCAATGCCTTTCGTGAGTGTTTGGTAAACCACGCAATATCTTTCTGTAAGTTTTGAGAGGCTGGCTAGTTGTTCAGGTGCCGCATCAGTCTCCAGGTTAAACTGTAACCTTATATTTTTAAAACCCACCGTCACATCTTTTACCACGCCTAATGTTCCTCTAAAGTCCAAATCGCCTTCGGCTTTTATCAGGCCACTTTTTATATCAATACCTATGCTGGTTGCCACAGCGCTTAGTGTAACACCTGCACAAGCCACCAAAGCTTCAAGAAGCAGATCCCCTGAACAAGCTAACAGGCCTGTGCCTCCTGTAGCCGGGTGAAGGCCGGCTTTTATAAGCGACCGATGAGTTTCGATGTTGCAGGTTATTCCTTCTCCTATTTTACCTTGCGCCTTTAATGTTATGACTGCAGATGCAGGTTCTGCCTTGTATTTTTCTTTTAGCGGCGCCTGTAAATTTTTCAGGTCTGTTGCATTCATACTTGCTTATTTAAATAATGATTAAACGAAGTTTTTACGAGGAGATTCGGCAAAAGCGTGCTATACCTTATACAAGATAAAGATTGCAGCTTATAGTTTTAAGAGCAAGTACAAGGTGGTGTCGTTTCAAAAAACCTTATTGCTGAGAGTGGCTTTGCAGGCAGGTGTTTGAGGAAAGGATTTTTAGAGAAGATAAAAAGCAGAATCAGAGGCAGCTCTTTCGGAAATTTAATGAGCTTTAAAAATGACTATTATTTACAATCTGCTGAAAAGTTATCAACTACCGTAGTTAGTACGCCATTGGCATTAACTGTAACATGAAAGTTTGTATGAACAAGGTAATTATTTCCAGGCCCCTGGCCTATAATACGAAAATTATTGATGAAACTTTGTTGGAACTGGCCATTAATGAAAGACCCTTTAAAATCATCCTGGGTTACACCGGTTGCCTGGTACTTATCGCCGGTAGAAAGACCTGTACCACTGATGCCCTGTGGTTGAAAATGAGATTTTCCCCTAACAATGTTACCATTAATTGTAAAACTGGATAGAATGTGAAGAGAGCCGGTTAATAACACATCTTCGCCTGCGCCACCGTTTGCGCAGGGAATGAATACGGCAAGTTCAATAGGAATTTTTTCACTCGATGTAAAACTGGTAGCGCTTGCGGCGGCAGATGACTGCAGACTTTGATTGGCTGCAGTACTGGTCAATTCCTTTTTACAGGATGTAAGGCTTAAAACAAATACACCGAGGAAAAATAATGTACAGGCACTTTTTAATTTTGCTTTCATGATGTTGTTTTTTTGAGTTTGATTAATAGTGTTCACTCTAAACTAATAACAATTTTTTATTATGTATAACTATTTGGCAAATCTTTGCACTAAACATTTTTATTATTAATGCTAAATGAAAACCACTGATCAAAAAAAGATAAAAGAGCCTGCACGGCTAATGCTTTTAGAGGGTAAAACTAAAATTCAAAAAAGACTTCGCGGAGATGGCCTTAATAATTAAAAACGTTTTATAAAAAGAGATTAAAACCAAATTTTCTTAAGGCTATTGCATAAACTGAACGAGATTGCTTTCAATAGCGCAAGCTACTATAGACCGCCATGCCCACGGTATAAGCTTATGGGCTTATCTAACGTCAATTTTAAAACGGTTACATATTTATCATGCACGTTTGCCGGCACGTTAATGTAAACCAGACCCGGCACTTCGCTCCACGAAATTTTGCCGACAATTTTATGCGTTAGTCTGGTGTTGTTGCCAAGCACATTGATGTCCTGTATTTTATTCTTCAAACCTTTCAATGTAATCTCACCACTAATATTTCCCTGCAGAAATAAATACAATGTCGTAGAGTCTTTTGATAAAGTTGTTGGCCCATAAAAGTGCCCTTGCGGTATACCGCCAAGTGTATTAAAAATGGCCTCACCATTGCGTTTGTTCCAGGCGCCCAATTCTTTTAGGATAGTGATTTGTTCGTTGGGTATTGTGCCATCTTCTTTTGGCCCGATGTCAAGCAATAAATTTCCACCATTGGAAACAGCATCTGTAAAAATCGTGATCACTTCATAAGGTGTCTTCCAGTTAGTGTCGTTATGGTAGCCCCAGTTGTCATTGCTCGTCATGCAGAGTTCCCACCAATTGTATTTAGGCCTTGCTACCGGGAAATTTTGTTCCGGTGTTTCATAATCACCATAGCCTTGCAAGCGTCCGTTGATAATAGCCTGGGAATTTTTATCTAAAATTATTTGCCGCACTTTTTCAGCTTCCCATTCTTCACCACTGTGTTCCCAATCACCATCAAACCAAAAAAGGTCGGGATTAAATTGCTGCCCAATTTCTTTGATCTGTCCCTGAAAAAAGTGCCTGAATTTATCCCAGCGATCATAGTCGTTTGCAACTGTATAACGGCTGCTATCTTTTAAAAAACCAGGATAATCAGGATTGCTCCAATCTATTAATGAAAAATAGGCGCCGCATTTGATATTCCGTTTTCTTAACTCTTCAAAAAAAGGTTTTATCATATCTCTTTTGGCCGGCGTGGCTTTTACAATGCTCAGGTTGTTCAGTTTTGTATCATACATAGCCACACCATCATGATGCTTTAAAGTGATGACTGCATATTTTGCGCCGCTCTCTGCAATAAGATCAGCCCACAGTGCCGGGTTATAATTTTTTAGTGTGAAGCCTTTTAGCTGCTTCATGTAATCTGCATAACCAATCTTATTATTATGAAAGCTCCACGATTCATCAACACCGTTTACTGCATAAATACCCGCATGTATAAAGATGCCCAGCTTGGCATCAGCAAACCATTGCATTTTATTTTTTATTGAATCGGCACTAATCTTTGTTTGCGCCTTTACCTGCAACAAACCAACAGTTAGCGCTAACAAAGCTGTCATACTTTTCTTCATTTGATTTTGAATTTATTGTTTCACCTGCAATACATACACATAATTTAGACTGCCTTGTAAAGCATCCGGCACGCTGATCTCAACGCCGTCTCCATGTTTTGTCCATTGTAATTTTTTATTACTGCCCATTATGTTCACGGTTGAACTTTTTAAAAATGGTATTTTATGCAATACGATTTTATCTTTTGGAAAATCGAACAGGAATATAAATTTTGTTTTGCCATCTTTGCTTTGCGTGAACCTTATCTTATCACCTTCACCGAAGGATGAGCAAACAATGGTGTTATAAATGGCATTGCCGTTAATTTTCATCCAGCTTCCTATTTGTTCCAATCTTGCATAAGCTGTATCATCAAATTCACCATCCGGGCCGGGGCCAATGTTCAATAAAAAGTTACCACCCTTACTTACAATATCTACCAGTTTTTTTATCAGCTCATCCGCAGGTTTATAAATATCATGCGGTACAAAGCTCCAGCTGTTCCCCATCGTCATGCAGGTTTCCCAGGGATAAGGCAGACCGTTTTCAGGAATGTGTTGCTCAGGCGTGAGATAGTTTTGTTGTTCACCAGGCACTGCCCTGTCAACCACTATAAGTTTGGGTTGCTTAGCTCTTGCCTCCTTTACCAAACGAGGCATATCAATGTCCTGGCTCTGGGGATTGCGTGCCCAGCGGCTGCCTTCAGATGTATCCACTAATTCATCTTTTATTTCTTCATTGGTTTTAGTGCGCACCCAGCCCCCATCCAGCCAAAGAATATCCATCTTGCCATAATCACTCATCAATTCATTAACCTGGTTATGCGTAAAATCAACATACTTTTTCCATTGATCAGGATGCTTTGCAATAGAGTAGTTGGCATTGCGATCACTTACCGGAAATTTTTTCCACCAGTAATAATCGGTGTGCCAATCGGGTTTTGAAAAGTAAGCGCCCGTCCAGAAGCCTTCTTTTCGAAAGGCATTAAATATTTCTTTAGCTACATTACTCCTGGTG
>JANLXV010000588.1:0-5996 GCA_031365305.1 Chitinophagaceae bacterium | reverse complement strand
GAATGATAACAGATAAATGGCCGGTACCGTTGAATGCCGGATCTAAGGCCCCTGCAGTCGTGTAACGCAGAAGTGTTGAACCTGATCCGGTCAATATCTTCCCATCATTTTGTACAACTAAATGCGAAGCGTTATCATTGTCTGAAACGTCAGTAGTTTGTTTGCCATCTGCATCAAAAGTATCATCAATACTGCCATCAGGGTTTAATCTCGCCATGGCAAAATCTGGATTGCCATTGATATATGCCTGCCCCGAAACCACAATTTTTCCATCCTGTTGCAATGCAACAGCGTAGGCATATTCATTTGAATTTGAAAAAGAAATTGTCTGTATGCCATCACCTGAAAAAGTATTATCAAAACTGCCATCACTATTAAAACGTGAAATTAAAAAGTCATAATCTCCGCCGTTAAAAAGATAGCCCGCAGCTACCACTTTTCCGTCAGTTTGCTGCGCCGTTGAAGTATATACTGTAGCCCCTTGTTTATAATTTTCAGTAACAGTGCCGTTACCGTGAAACGAATTATCAAAGCTGCCATCAACATTATATTTTGCTAAAACCATATTGTTGCCGGCAGATGGCTGATTGTATCCGCCCACAATAATTTTGTTATTGCCCTGAATAGAAAGGCTTAAAGGATATACACTAAATGAGCCAATGAAGGTCATCCGTTTTCCATCCGTGTCAAACGTATTGTCTGTACTTCCGTTTGCATTGTAACAGGCTATGGCAAAAGCATCATTGCTGCCATTTGAAGCAGAGCCAATGGCAACAATTTTATCATCTGCCTTAATGGCCAGGGCGCTTAAATAATCATCGTGTCCCCTGAAATCAGTGCTTACACGGCCCTGGTTGCCAAACGTAACATCCAGCATACCATTTACGGTGAATCTGTATAAGGTAAAATTTTGCGAAACCGCCCAGTTCCAATAACCGCCTGTAATTATTTTTCCATCTTTTTGAATTACTGTTGCTTTTGCAATAAAGGTAGAATCTGGTGTTTGCAGGTTAGTGCTTAAGCTGAAAGAATTATCCATGCTTCCATTATTATTATAGCGCAACATAAGCAAGCCATATTCATCTGTAGCTCTTGTGGCAATAATTTTTCCGGCTGTTTGAATGGTTACAAAAGTGGGCAGGTCTGTAATGGTTAAATAATCATCCGGCGCCCACACTATACCATTATTATTAAATGTTTCATCTAAGCTTCCATCATTATTATACCTGGCCATTACCAGGTTATATACATTACTTGAACCGCCATCATTAATAAAAGAAGTCGCAATTCCGCCGGCTATAATTTTACCATCCTGCTGTATGGCAAGTGAAGTAGCTGCATCGTCCAGTCCATTAAAATCAGTGATTACAACACCATCAGATGAAAAGCTTTTATCCGCAAAGCCATTTGTATTAAAGCGTGCAATAACAAAATCTGTATGTATGTAGTCCTCATATTCTGCCGGCAGTTTTGGTGTTTTGCCGGCAATAATAATTTTGCCATCCGGCCGTATAGCTGCAACCGGGTTTACAATGCCAACCGGCGTTGAATATCCCCCGGCGCCATACGACACATCTGTGATGCCATTGGAAAACTTTTTAATAATATGGGTAATATTATTTACAAAAAAGATGGTAAATATATTTCCAGCGGTATCTGTAAGCACTTGCGTTGCTACGGTTGAAAAGATAGTTTTAGGGCCAATGTCAGCGCTAACAATACCATTGTTGCCAAACGTTGAGTCGGGCCTGCCGGCTTGCTGTGTGTAAGCAGGCTCCAGGCAAAATAATAAAAATAGATAAAGTAAAATTTTTTGTTTCATGTGAGGTAAATAATATTAATACGAGAATAAAAAACCATGAACAGTGTAGGAAAAACGGTTCTTCTGAAAGAGTTAATTTCGGGATATGTGGATTGCAGGTAGCCGGGAAAACAGAACCAAAATAGATGAATAATTCTGTATTTATGATCACATATTCATTGAAATCGTTGCGCCTGAAAAAATTTAGTTTTTAAATAATAAATAGGGTTGAAGTGTAGAAATAATCTAAAGATTTTAAGGCAAACGCTTATTTCAATAACCTTAAAAAATAAGGGCATGTATGTTTTGGGTGATACAATTTCAATTGTGTATTTTTTACATTCCTTCTAAAGCGTTTAATTTGCCGACAATTTTAGATGATCAAAATGATTATAAACTTCTTTTTGAGATTTAGCACTCAACCCGGCCAGCAACTTTTTATTAGTGGAGATACTGATTTTCTTGGTGCTGACGTATTGAATGATGCAATGTCTTTGCAATATTATAACGAAGAGTTTTGGCATACCACTTTTGAAGTAAATGCGGCGGATTATGCTGAAGACATTAATTACAGGTATATTTTAAAGTTTGAAAATGGCTCAAAAGTTATTGAAGGTGAAAGCCATCGCAGCTTATCGTTATCAAAATATAAAGCCGGAATACTTGATGTTTATGATGTTTGGAACCATGCAGGCACAATAGATAATGTGTTTTATACCCAGCCATTTACTGAAGTATTGTTACCTAAAGCTGATGTTTCAAAAACCTCTAAAATTCCCTCAAATACAACACATGAGTTTAAGTTGAAAGCGCCATTATTAAAAAAGAATGAAACCCTTTTTATAACAGGCTCCGGCAAATCTTTATTAGACTGGGATGTGACCAAACCCATCCTTTTAAGTAGAGAAGGCTTTTGGTATACCGTAAGATTGAACCTTTCGCAGGAAAAATTTCCTGTAACTTATAAATACGGTGTTTACAATACAAAAACAAGATCTGTTGAGCAATATGAAAATGGCCGTAACCGCTTTTTAGTTGTTGATCACACACCTAAAAAAATCACCATTCAGAATGATGGCTTTGTAAACATTAATACTATTTGGAAAGGTGCCGGTGTGGCTATTCCTGTTTTTAGTTTAAGATCTAAAAATAGTTTTGGCGTTGGTGAATTTACTGATTTGAAATTGTTGGCCGATTGGGCAAAAATCACAGGGTTAAAACTTATACAAATACTTCCGGTTAATGATACTTCTGCCACAAATACCTGGCAGGATTCTTATCCTTATGCGGCTATTTCTGCATTTGCGCTGCATCCGCTTTACATCAATCTTTCTAAGGTTGCCGGTGGTGAAACAGCGGTGATAAAAGCATTGTCACGCAAGCAAAAGTCATTAAACAAACTTGATGATGTAGATTATGACCAGGTGATGAAGTTTAAGCTTTCCACCTTGCGGGAGCTTTTCCATCAGCAAAAAGAAGCCTTTACGGAAGACAAAGGCTATTTTGATTTCTTTGATTTAAACCGGTATTGGCTGGTGCCTTATGCTGTATTTTCTTTTCTAAAAAATAAATACAAGACAGCAGATTTTTCAAAGTGGAGAACGAATAAAACTTACAGTGAAGATGCTGTACAAAAGTTAGCATCGCCTGCTCAAAAACATTATGATGAAATATTGTTTCAATATTTTATACAATATCATTTACATCTCCAATTAAAAGAAGCAGCGGACTATGCGCATGAAAATGGTGTGGTCTTAAAAGGTGATATTCCAATTGGGGTTTACCGCAATGGCGTAGACACATGGATGCATCCCGAACTGTTTAACATGAATGAACAGGCCGGTGCACCGCCGGATGACTTTGCGATAAGAGGGCAAAACTGGGGTTTCCCAACATACAACTGGGCAGTGATGAAGCAGGACGATTTTGCCTGGTGGCGTAAGCGCTTTGAGCAAATGAGCAATTATTTCGATGCTTTCAGGATAGATCATATTCTTGGCTTTTTTAGAATATGGAGTATACCGTCCGATGCTGTGGAAGGTATTATGGGACATTTTAGCCCGGCCATTCCCGTTCATATCAATGAGTTTAATAACAATGGTATTTGGTTTGATAAAGCCAGGTATTGCAATCCTTTTATTACCGAACATATTGTATGGGAAACTTTTGGTGAAAATGCTGCTGTAGTAAAAGAAACTTACTTAGATGAGATTAGCTACCAGTTTTATAAATTAAAGCCACATGTAGATACGCAGCAAAAAGTAACCGGGCATTTTGTGGGTTTGAAATCTGCCGATGATAAGATACAAAAAGGCTTAAACTATCTTTTAAGTAATGTGCTACTTTTTGAAGTACCGGATACTGACGGACAACAATTTCACTTCAGGATTTCAATGGAACAAACCGGTTCTTATCATGATCTTGAAGGCCATACCAGGCACCAGTTATATGAACTCTACATCGATTATTTTTTCCGCAGGCAGGATGGGTTTTGGCGGAATGAAGCCATGCAAAAATTGCCAGAGCTTAAGCGGAGTACAAACATGCTGGTTTGCGGCGAAGACCTTGGTATGGTGCCGGCCTGTGTACCGGATGTGATGAGCCAATTGTCTATCTTAAGTTTGGAGATTCAGCGAATGCCCAAGAACCTCGACACGCCTTTCTTCCATCCTAAGAATGCACCCTATCTTTCTGTAGTTACACCATCAACACATGATATGAGCACTATCCGCGGCTGGTGGGAAGAAGACCGTAATAAAACTCAATATTTCTATAATTATTTGATGGGGCATTATGGTGAAGCGCCACAATCATGCGAACCTTATATAAACCGGGAAATCATTTTACAGCATTTATATTCACCTGCTATGTGGAGCATTTTCATGTTACAGGATCTGTTAGGCATGGACGGCAAACTGCGCCGTGTAAATCCACAGGATGAGAGAATAAATGTACCTGCCGTCTCTAATCATTATTGGAAATACAGGATGCACATCCCGCTTGAACAACTCATCAAAGAAAAAGAATTTAATATTGATCTTCATCACCAGGTAACCGATAGTGGCAGGTAACTGTAATGGTAGTATCTTATAAAGATTTTAATCTTCCTTTTACTTACCCTTTTACCATTTCAAAAGGAACTAAAACACATCAGCCAACCTTTATCGTTCAACTGGAACAGTTTGGTGTTAGAGGTTATGGAGAAGCACCTGCTATAGCGTATTACAATATTTCGATTGAAAAAATGGCTGAAGATCTTGAGAGGAAAAGGATCTTCCTAGAAAAGTTTTCATTCACCGATCCTGAAAGATACTGGCATTACTTGCATCATCTTTTTCCTGCAAATTCATTTTTAGTTTGTGCGCTTGATATGGCTGGCTGGGATTTATATGGCAAGCTGATGAAACAGCAACTGTATCAATTATGGAATCTCGATCCTGCAAAAGCTTGTATAACCGATTACACCATAGGCATTGATTCTATTGATGTCATGATTAATAAAATGAAAGCCCATCCACATCCTGTTTATAAAATAAAATTAGGTACAGATAATGATGTGGAAGTTATAAAAGCTTTACGACAGCATACTTCTTCGATCTTTAGGATAGATGCCAACGCTGCCTGGCAGGCGGATGAGGCATTAGAGAAAATAAATATTTTTAAAACCCTCGGTGTTGAGCTTATTGAACAACCACTTGCAAAAGACGATTGGGATGGCATGAAATATTTATTTAAACATACTGCGCTACCGCTATTTGCTGATGAAAGCTGTGTATCGGAACATGATGTTGAAAGATGTTATGGCTTCTTTCATGGTGTTAACATTAAGCTTACCAAATGCAGCGGACTAACACCGGCACGCCGAATGATCACCAAAGCCAGGCAACTGCAAATGCAGGTAATGCTGGGTAGCATGAACGAAAGCTCCATTGGCACATCTGCTATGGTCCAGCTTCTGCCATTGGCGGACTATGCAGATCTCGATGGGCCTTTGTTGCTTAGTGAAGATTTAGGAAAAGGGGTAACATTTAATAATGGTAAAGCTGTTTACCAGGCACTGCATGGCATTGGCGTAGCCGTTACTATTTTCTGATAACAATAATTTTTTTGACAAAACAAAAATTCATGCTTTACTTTGTTCTTCATGAATGCACAGTTTAATATACATCATCATCACGGGCACACTAAAAGTAAG
>JANLXV010000569.1:0-2124 GCA_031365305.1 Chitinophagaceae bacterium | reverse complement strand
CTGAATACATAAAAGTTGATGGCAAAAAAATTACCATAAAAATTAATGACCGCACTGTTGTAGATTATACTGAGCCGGCCAACATACAGGATTCAACAGGCAGAGCATTAAAGCATTTAAGCAGTGGCACCTTCGCCCTGCAAGGGCATGACCCTGACAGTAAAGTATATTTTAAAGATATTATGGTAAGGTCTTTACCTTAACAATTCAGGCAACTAAAATTCCTAATCTTTAAACCCCGCCGGTAGGTGAGAGCCATCGCAAAATGGTTTGTTATTGGATTGACCACACCGGCAAAAAGCAGTCACCTTATTTTTTTTATACTCCTGCCCCTTCGCATCCTTAATTAAAACATTGCCATAAACTAAAAGCGGCCCACCGGGCATTGCTTCAATTTTTGTTTCTGCAACAATCTCTGTTGTATTAGTATCAACCTCATTGTTATAATAAGATAAAGCACCCGATGGACATTGATTAACCTGTTGAATGATTTGTTCCGTAGTTGCACCATCAGGTGTTACCCACGGTCTGTTCTTCGGATCAAATACTGCCGGCAAACCCCTAAAGCATATTGCTGAATGAACACATTGCTTAGGCTTCCACACCACAGTAATCTCACCATTTGAATATTTTTTTGTGATCTCGTTCATCTGCAAAATTTATATAAAAATACACCTTAGTATAAAGAGGTTTGTTCTGTCGCCGGTGTTATGTCGTCTCTGTCTTTGCTTCAACACAATAACTTAAATGTATTTTCAGTTAACAGAATATAACAAAGGTGCTTGTGGATATACACCAAAACGTTGGTAAATTCAAACTATAATTTTAAAAGATTATGAGCGTTAAATCTTTATCTGATACCTGGTTTGCAGAAGGCTATATTGATTTCGAACTAAAGAAATATACACTGCTGGCTTACCTGCAGCATGTAAACACCTACTTTAATGAGAACAAGCTTTACCCGCAGTTAGCCGATATTGTTTTTCATTATAACAACATTGTTGCCTTCCGTGAAAACAGGCGGTTCCTGGAAGAGCGTTTCCCTAAACAGTTAACAGATATCAATATTAAAAAGCTGCAGTTTGTATATGAAAAAATGATTGAAGACAATGACATGATGCAGGAGCTTGAAGACATCATTAATTATTCAGCCCAAAAAATAAAACATACCATACAAAGCGGTACTGAGTTGTATGAATTTGTAGAAGCCAAATTAAATATTGAGCCGGTAGGCATTATCCCCCTTGACAACAGCGAAGGTTACCTGCTGATATGTGATGGCCGCTTTAATACCACAATAGCTTACCAGTACCAGCTCACCATTTATGAAAAGCATGATGAAAGATACCGTGGCCTGCGAACAGATTTTGTACAAACGTGGATGCGGTCTGTTAGCAATTCGGTTGAAAACATAAAAGCGGAACTCATAAGAACGCACAGGCAATTGCCCAACCCCGCCGTATATAATATAGAAACCTCCCTGGCTTACCCTCTGGAAGAAACGCTGTTGCCCATTGCGAAACGCAGCTTTGTAAAATACATCAGTAGCTGATGTGGGGGAACTATCCTTCAAAATAACACAGCCAGGTGCTATCTCCTCATTACCTGAAGTTGTGTGTATAAGATTCTGAAATATTATAATCTTGCAGTTGAAGCATGTTATTGGCTGCAGTCATCACCCCACCATTGTTACATAAAAACAAACCGCCGGATGCCGTAAAATTCTGCGGGTAAAGAATAACCTGATCATTAATTTTGGAGATGGTAAAAGAACCACCGGATAAGGTTTGTCCGTTCATTGAAGTGGTGTAAGTCAGGTTCCGTTTAAAGGTTAAAGTAACAACGGTATTCGTTGATGGCTGTATGGTATCGTTGCCGCTGAACCCGCCAATTGAATTTTGCCACTGCCAGGTTTTATAAATAGCAATTACGGTATTGCTTTCTTTTTTGCAGGATGATGTTAATATTGAAAAGCAAATGACTGCTATAGTAACCGGAATATGCATAATAACTGATTATTGAAACATTGACATCTTTAAAAAGATAACCGTTGCATTTAGATTGATATGAATAAAGAATGATAAGTGACACACCCGTTAAGTAAACAAACCCCCACTTAAGTTG
>JANLXV010000566.1:0-8414 GCA_031365305.1 Chitinophagaceae bacterium | reverse complement strand
GTTAGAAACACGGGTTGAAAAATTTTGTCAGCTATATTTCGAGAGATACAATTGCATCAAGTACTTTTTATCTTAACCTTCTCATTTATCTTTTTTGTTTAAATTGAATTTGTGGGTTGTAACTCTTCTCCGTAGTTTTCGCTACTACATTAGGTACGTTAAACGCCTTATAGTACAATTCATCTATATCTGCTGCAGCTAACCTGCAGTTAACAAAACAAAGATGCTAAGGAACTTTATGCAATTTTGAAATTATTATTTTTCGTGGCAAGAAAATTTTCAAGGACTTGTTGTCCTTTTACTGTCGCACGCTCAATATTTGGGGCTCTTACTAAGGCATAATATATAAATGCATCCAATGCGTAGAAATATGTTTCTTCGTTTTTTTTAAGCGTAACATCCGTAAAAGCAAGAGCAACAGATGATATCTCATTTTTTAAGTAAATCACACGATAAACTAGCATCTGAGAAATAATACAAATAATTTACCAATCTAATTTTTTGGATAAATAATATGAAATAAAAAGAAAATACTTAAGCTGTGTGTTCATTTGTCTGAAGACAATTTATAAACAATGATGATGCAATTCTTAGCCATCCGAATCGAAAGATTAAACGCTGCGATATAAACAGAATCAATATAAATTTTAAAATAAATTGCTTTAAGTAGCGTTACATTTTTGAAATTTTAAATTATTTAATTTGTTACTTTTCGGTCTCCTTTGCTGCCTGCTCATATTATTGGCACTATTTCATAACGCCTATCAAAAAGCCGCTTACATTAAAATACTCAACAAACGTATTAGATATAAATTTTGGAAATCGAAACTATAGTGGGCAACAGTTATTGTCGTTAATTTTCTGGGTTTAATAGTCTAAACCAATTAGCAAAAGAAAAAGTCTGCAATTTTTTATGGTTTACGCAACTATTAAGGCATATTGATGAATGACTTTATGCTTATCTATTTATCAAAATGTTGAGGTGGTGGGAATAACCTTGAATGATTTTTTTGCGGTTAAAACTTTTAATTTTTATGCGTTAAAATATTCCGAATAAAATCAATGTTGCATTGCTTACCCTTACCAAGTAAGGCTTGGCAGTATGTAGTAAAGTATTTATGACTCAAAAGAAATTCTAATGTTTTTTCTTCCCAATTATTAATAGACATATTCCTTGCCTTGGCTTCCAGCTTTAACAGATTATCTGTTATAGTAAATTCTTTGGTTCCTAAATTATATGTATCGGCATCGCATAAAATTTCTTGTAATAATGTTTTGGGACATTGGGGTATTTTTGTAGCACATATACTGTTCCCGATTTCATCTATCAGTTCGTTTTCAAGCTCGCTAGTGTATAAAAACTTTTTCATAATTATTACACTTCTCTCTTCATGATTCTTGGACTCACCAGTTAATTGGCCGGTGTCGTGAAACCATGCGATTGCACTTAAAACAAATAATCACTCTCTGTAAGAGTATAGGTAGCTGCTGTTTCATATGCTCGCTTGACAACGCTCTTAGTATGGTTTATGCTATGATAACACAAATCATCAGGAAAACATTGATTGAATAGTCCCATTACATATTCACTTACTTGTTTTAGCAATTGTAGATAGTTGAGTGTAATGGAAATAAACATGGATTGATCTTTCAACTTCATATCTTACAATAGAAAGGGCAGAGATCCCAAAACTGACAGTCTCAATATTTGAATGGTGAAAAAATCGCATGCCATTGCCGTGCCTACACCATTTAATTCACAGGCTATTCAACACTGGCAAACTATATTTTAGAGTTATGAGTTATGGGATATGAGAGATATATTTTTATTCAATAAAACAATTAAAGCCAACCATTTAAGTTTTAAGCTATTTCTATACACAAGTTCATAATTTGTCTGTCTTCAAAACAGATTGTTTTATCAGTCCAATATATTTGGAGTTCTTTCAAAACTTAAAGGCAAAGGCACTAACAATCCTGGATAACTAGCAAAAAGACTGTTCTTAAGCATGCTATAAACCCTCTGTATTCCTTTTTATTCTTAGTGCGGATCTGGCATAGAATTTATCAGTAATTATTGTTTGTTTCAAGAGGTGTTACAAATAGCTGCCAGTTCATAGCGGCAGTTTTTAATATAGTAGGAATATCAACTTATTATGGGAGCAATTATAGTACTGACACTTTATGTTTTGTTTTCGTTGGCAATCATCCGGTAAAAGGAAGTTCAAACCCCTGATTTTAGGGGGTATCAAATGAATATACTGCTTTATATCGAAAGGAAACAAACTACGAAAGGAAAAGTGTGCAAAATCCAATACCTCCTACTTATTTACTTAATCATTTTTAAATACCTTCCCATCCAATAAGGCAATAGCCAGAATATCGGTTCCCTTTCCATGTCAGGATAGCCATCAACTGCTGCCCAGGGGTTCTTATCCCACCGCACTACTGTTCGAATACTTGCGGGCGGCAGCTTATCAACCTGGAGGTCGTCCAGAACAGGCGTATGTACTAAGCGTACGTCTTCCCGCTTTGTGTGATCAATGGTCCAGCTAATTAGGTCAAGTGGAGTGTCTCGCAAAAATTCTATTGACGAAGGCAGTTCAACCTTTTTATTCGTAGCATAGCAATAGAAAAAATTAATTAAAGGATTTTTATCAGCGATACGTTTTTTCATCCACCTCTCAAGATGCGCTTTATAAAAAGATAAGAGTTTAGGATCGTCCTCACAATGCAATAATATAGGGTAGAGATAGGTCTGCAATGTCGCATCAAAATAAATGAACCATGCAGGATTTTGATTTAGGATATTATCCATGTTAATGAGATAATGCTCTTCATTAATCAACCGAAGATACTGTTGCTGATATTTTTTATCTTTTGTTACATAGTATGCCAGTTTTAAAAACGTTAACATCTCCATAGAATTCTGACTTTGATCGGGCTTCCACTCTGGATCATGGTTAAGATTTTGCGGCGACCAAACAGCCCAATGCGTATGTGTTCCATCAATATCTTTGAAATTGAAATCGTTGGTTATAAGGTAATCAATAATCCGTGCTATATGGCGTCGTATAATTTCTTTTTCGGCATCATCAGCCACTAATAGGTAATAGAAAAAATAGCCCATCATATGACCGCACATTTCATCGCTGCTTGTATCTCCTTTCCACAACCATTTTCCATCTTTTGATTTTCTCCATCGAACTTCCACCGGTTTGTACCTTGGATCTTTTACCAGTTCTTCTGCCCGGCCTTTATGTGTATATACCTGGTTGTTATCATGCACTCTCGCACCCCAGTCAACCGGAACAATTGTACGTGCAAAAAACCCATCAGTATTAGTAACATCCTGCAACAACTTCAAAAGACCGAAGGCCTTACTCGCTTTGATGCGTGCATCTTCACTCTTTGTTACAGCATACCTGAAGCTCTCCATAGCAAGGTAGTTGGCGGTGTACTCACCATCGTTGTCGTCGTCTTCAGGTTGCCACGAGTTTACATCACCGGGTATATTTAAGTGGCATTGGCCGGCAATCCAAGGCTCACGGATATGCCTTTTCATCAGTACCTCATAAAAGTAATCCTGCTTAGCAGCAAGTGTCATTTGCTTTTTCTTTATGGCACTCACTCCTTTTGAGGTAGCCATCCATGCGTTTCCATCCTTATCAAAGGCAATGTCATTTACCTGGTCAGCAAGCAGCCATCGGCGGCTGAAGCGCAGGGTATGAGTACCATCAGGCATATACCGAACTACACCCACTTTTGTTCCTACCCACATTGCGCCTCCAGGTGCACGCCTGACACAGTTTACAAATATAGAAGGGCATCCTTCCTTTGGTGTGATCACACGATCCCTTGTGCCGTTTTGTAAGACATTTACACCTCCCAAGCCTCCTGCCCAAAGTCTTTTCTTTGTATCAAAAGCCAAACCTTTCACAGAGGCACTGATTAAAACATTTGTGTCATGGAAGTACTTTGTTTCGTTCCCATAACTATGATACAAACCCACGTCAGTTCCAACCCATATGCCATTTTTATCATCAGGCACTGCGCTTCTTACAGAGCGGGCAACTGAATAATTTTTTTTTACGAAGGCAGTACCGTCATACAACCATATTCCGTCCGGCCCTAAAGCGTATACTCCTTCAGTCGCAACACAGATAACCGAGATAGGGCCACTGGTACCCGGTATGTATTTTAAAATGTTGTTCTTAGAAAGAAAAACACCTTTCCATGTGCCCATCCAAACCGAAGATTGATTGTTTGCAGAAACTACATACGCCGGTCCTTTATCTTCATCGTTCATGAAGGGAGAACTCCATATTGAGTCATTATTTTTCTTCAGATATATGCCTGCTGCAGTTGCAACCCACACAGTAGATACGCTATCTACTGTTATGCTTCTTACTTCATTATCGCCGGCAACTTTACCTAAAGGATAAGCTTCATGGTATTCCTGCCAGAAGGAGCTATCCGTCGTCGATTGCTGGCAATTACCTATGTAGAAAAGAAATAAAAAAAGAACCGATAAGATCGGAAGCTTCATAGAAACAAGTTTGAATGAGTGGTCTTTTATTCAATAACTTTTAAATACCGTGCCATCCAATAGGGTAGCAGGTACTCATCACCGGCGAGTTCTGACATTCCGTTTTCGCCATCATCCAGTTCAAAAGCATTGGCATTGTGGCGGTGCATAGGCATTTCACCAGCGGGCAGTAACACTTCTGTTGTTTGATTCCTGAAATTTGGCGGCAGCATTACAATATCTTTTCTCTGTGAATTTTTTACATTCCAGCGTACAAGGTCTATGGGAAATTCTTTTAAATGCCAAAAAACGGATGGTTCATCATAAGTGCCTGCGGTGGCAAATGTGATAAGGTTCCATAATGCATTTCTTTCCGGTTTTTCAATCTGCCAGTGGTCTGCAATTACCAATTTGTATTGCTCCTGCAATTCAGGTGTAAATGCATACCGGTACAAAGGCCAGTAGGTTAAAAATGCCATCTCATCATCGGAGTGGTTCCAGCCGCCAACACCAAGGTCGATACCCATGCGGATGATGCCCGGCGTTTCTTTTATCTTGGTGTAACTCACCAGCATATTTTTTACATACCCAAATTCATTGATCAGTTTGTAGGCTTCTGTTTTATATTTTTCTTTGCCGGTTAAGGCATAGCCCAATTGCAGGCCGGCCAATATATGAGCACTTCCGAGTTTTCTGTCTTCTACCGATTCTGGAAATGAATTGATGTATTCAGGGTTCCACCTTCCCCATAAAGTAGGTTTGCCATCAGCATCAATAAAATAATAATTGTTATCAATAATATGGGTAAGTATCTTATCTATAAAATCAGCCACTCTTTTATGCTCGCTTTCAGTTTCTGCCACCATTTCATTTAATACGGATGCAATAAAAATATAGCCAACAAATTCATCACTGCTGGTGGTGCCTTTCCATTCCCATTCAGGATCCTGCGAAGCATGCCATGCTTTAGGATCAGAGTTTTTATATCCTTTGCGTTCGAAGGTCCTTGCCGGGAAACCTTTTAATGGATTAACCGATAAAATTCTTTCAAATGCTTCAAACGCCTCCCATGCATACCGCTTTGCATTTTTATCTTTTGTTACTGAATAACGGAATGCCTGGCTGCCGAGGTAGAAGGCAGACCATAAACCATCATTGTCTGTATCCGTCATTTGAGCGGTGCTTAGATCGCCGGGTGATAGCAAGGTAACATTCGAAATGAAGCCATACCTGATATGGCGTTGCCTGATATTGTCCTGGAAATAAGTTGCCTTACCCAATAGGGTCTCATTGGTAAATTCAATTTTATTTAATCCTGTTGGCGTTAATACATAAGCATTGCCTTTGCTATCGGCGGCAATGTCCCTCACTACATCGTCATTCAACCACCTTTTGGAAGCATAGTACCTGTAACTGCCTGAAGGCTCTTTCATAAAGGCACCCATGGCAGAACCAGCCCATAATTTATTGCCAATCACCTGCAGGCAGCAAACATTTTCAACAGGCAATTTTGTCTGTAAAGCAAAGCTGGAATCGCCGGTCATTTTATTGATGCCGTAATAACCCTTAGCATTGCCCAATATAATTTCATCTACCCTGAAGGCCATTGCCTGCAGGCCTTTGCTTTTATGTAATGTTATAAAATGATCACCGGATAACTTGTAAACAGCAACTGCACTTAAGGCATAGAAAATACCATTGTTCACCTGCACGTTCAGTATTTTATCGGCAGGTTTTGTAATGTCTGTAAGTTTGTAATTGTTGCAAAGCGATACTGCATTTGCACCAACTAACAGCATGCTTCCATCTGCTGCTACCGCAAACTGGTTGTACTTTCCTTTCGGCAAAGCTTTGTAGGGAACACCGCCGTAACCGTTGGTGAGCCATTTATCTTCATAGAGATAAAATAAATGACCGCTGCCTTCCTGAACCGAAATGTCTGTCGGGGTTTTTTGTGCCAGTGGCGTGTAGCGCAAATCTTTCACCAAGGCCTTTTCATTTACTTTGTAAACGCCTTTATTGGTGAGCACGTATACATTGTCGTTATAATCGGTTACTACTTTTTTAAGAATGGCACCCTTTAGGGATTCTGGGATACTATACTTTATAGATACAGATTGTTTGAATGGTTTATCAGGTTCTGTAGTAGCAAAACATTGTAGTGTTGGTATGGAAATAAATAATACAATAACAGGTAGAAAAAATTTCCTCATGTTTTTCGTTAGTGTTTATTAAACTGTAAATGATGTTACTGTTAGTACCTTAAAGCAATAAGCTATTTCCTTAAAAAAATAAAGCTTGCCTGGCATCAGTATCGGCCCGTCGGCTTTGGCTTTCCTTATTTTATTCACTAAAAGAATTTTACTTTTATTGCAATAACCACATTTTTGAAAACTGGTTATCTACAGCAGGAGATAAAGTACCTACCCCTGCATTGTAAGCATCCACGTTTTGTCCAAGTTCCGCTCCTGGGTAAATAAAACGTAAGGGAAATGGATAGGTTGTCAATAACCCATTGTTGAATATATTGGGCAATTGTGTTCTACGAATATCCAGGTAAGTTTCTACAGCAACTGTAAATAAAGCCAGCCATTTCTGATCGGCTATTTTTACCAGGTTTCCGTCGGGATTGCCAGGTAAAGTAATTGCAGGTTGCGCAAGATAGGTAGCGATGTCACTTCCATCTACACCCCAGCGATCCATACTTAAGGAAATACCATTCCGATAATAGGCATCAGCATTCCCTGTGACCAACCCTTTTACCGCTGCTTCCGCAAGGATAAACTGTACTTCATCGCTGTTCATGATGGTAGCCTTAAGCAGTGGGTGTGCATTTTGCCTGAACAATTGTGAAAACCTTGATACTTTGAAATTGCCAAAAATGCCGCCATTCGTTAGATCATAATGACCATTGCCGTTTAAAAAATCTGAGTACATGCCCGGAATAAAGCCAACATATAATTTATTTGAATCCAGGATATTTACCGATTGGGCAGCGATAGTATCATTGCTTCTGTCAAGGTATTCCCAGGTGGATTCATCAGTGAATCCATTAGCATCAGTGGTTGAAATGGTAACTCCGTCAAGAGCGGGACTGCTTGTCCATGGCTTTTCAACAGGTGCCAGCCATATATTAAGACGTGGATCATTCAAACTATATAATTTATCCGCAAATGTTTTAGCGGGCCTTCTTCTGTCAAACTCAGAATAATCCCAATTTAATTTTCCACCACCCCATGAGTTTTCTCTTGTGGTTCCTATATAAGAAATAGCCGCATTATCACCATTGTCCATAAAGATTGGATGACCTGAAGGATCGTTCACAATTGCACTTATCTGCGCCCCTGCATCAGCTATTTTTTTAGAAGCCCTCATCAGTAAACGGAGCTTTAAAGAATTCGCAAATTTCTGCCATTTTATTTTATCGCCGCCATACATGAGGTCGTAAGTGGACGATACAGTTTCAGTTCCCCCTTTGATGAGCGAATTGGCTTCTTCCAATTCAGCCAGCAACCCGGCATAAATATCTGCCTGCTTATCGTACTTCGGATACAATATTCCTTCCCTTCCTTTAAGGGCTTCTGAATAATAAATATCGCCATAGTAGTCAGTCATAAAGGAGAATAACAATGACCTGAATACTTTGAAAATCCCTTTGTGGGTTACTGAACCCCTTTTGTCGGCCAGGCCTATCGCGCCGTCAATCAGTTTAAGAATATTCATAGCTGCATACAAATCATCGGTGGGGTTTTTAAAGCCCTGGTAATAATTGTCACCCCCCTGAAAATTTCTCTCCATATATTGTACCGCACCAGGAAGCCTGCTATCGTCATATCCCTTCACTGAGTAGAACAAGGCGGTTTGTTTTATGATGGATGACAAGAGG
>JANLXV010000558.1:0-4616 GCA_031365305.1 Chitinophagaceae bacterium | reverse complement strand
AGAAGAAGACCTTGTAAGTACAGCTATGGCAGAAACTCATCTGGCAAAGCCGCGGCTTCAGGGAGAACTACAACGCACCGTAAACCAAACAAAGTTATTTGCGGAACTTATTCGCAACGGCTCATGGGTAAATGCTATTATTGACACAAGTAATGACGAACGTCAATCGCCTAAACCTGACATCCGGCAGATGCAAATTCCTCTTGGCGTTGTTGGTGTGTTCGGTGCCAGCAATTTTCCATTTGCTTATTCCGTGGCCGGCGGTGATAGCATCTCCGCTTTAGCGGCAGGTTGCCCCGTGGTATATAAATTAAATCCGGGGCATCCGGAAACTTCAAAAAAAGTAGCGGCAATTATGGCAAACGTAACTGCTGAGTTTGATTTGCCGAAGGGAGTTTTCACCATGCTGCAAGGCCAGGATTATGATACAGGTAATAAGCTTGTAACGCACCCACTAATTAAAGCTGTAGGTTTTACAGGATCATTCAAGGGAGGCAAGGCTTTGTACGATGCGGCTGTTAAACGTGATGAGCCTATTCCTTTTTATGCTGAGATGGGAAGCGTAAACCCTGTATTTATTCTACCTCAAATGCTTAAACAAAAAACGGCTGAGCTTGCAGAAGCATTGGTTACTTCAAACCAGGCCAGTCTTGGGCAGTTTTGCACTAACCCTGGTGTTATGGTAATGCAGAAATCAGAAGAGCAAAAACATTTCGGGGATCATTTTAATGAATTGCTTAGGAAAAATTCATCCGGTAAAATGCTGGCGAAAAATATATCAAATAACTATATAAAAGGTATTGAAGAATTAAAAAAAATGGGTGCCGTTGAAATTGGTACAGGCACCGGCGAGAAGGGCGAATTGTATAGTACTCCGGAAATGTTGGGTACAGATGCAAATGCGGTGCTGAACAATCCGGCCTTACTGCATGAAGTATTCGGCCCTGGTTCGTTGCATGTTGCTGCGCAAAATAAAGAGCAGCTTTTAAATGTAGCAAGCCATCTGGAGGGCCAGCTAACAGTAACCGTGTGGGCAACGGACGATGATATGAAAGACTATGGCGAACTCCTCGACATCATCGTGCAAAAAGCCGGTCGTATAATATTTAATGGTGTGCCAACAGGTGTGGAAGTAACAGCAGCCATGGTTCATGGCGGACCATTCCCTGCAACGACGGATAGCCGCAGTACGTCAGTGGGTACCAATGCCATCTATCGCTTTACAAGACCCGTTTGTTTCCAAAACTTTCCCGATCATTTGTTGCCTGCGGCTTTACAAAATAATAATCCACTTAATATTTACAGAAATGTAAATGGGGACTATACTATGAATAGTATACAATGATCTTATTAAGAAACAATTTATGATTGCTATAATATCTAAGTTAAATATCGGTTGTGCTAAATGTTACAAAGGGCTAAGCATATAGGTGTTTTTTGCAATTCCAATGCAGGTAATGGCAATGCTTTAGTACTTGCCAAAACAGTTGTAGAAATTTTACAACAAAAAAAAAAGCTTTTTCAATTTTTTTTGATGACTGGCCTGCAGCATTTCATGAAGCTAATGAAGCATGGATTATTGGGGGCGATGGTACACTTAATTATTTTATCAACCGCTATCCTGGAGTAGATATTCCCCTATCAATTTTTAAAGGCGGAACAGGTAACGATTTTGCAAACTTTTTATATCTAAATAAAAATGTTGAAGAACAGGTAGAGCTTATATTAAACGGCAAGCCCCATTTAATTGATGGCGCAATATGTAACAACAAACTTTTTATTAATGGTGTAGGTATTGGCTTTGATGGCGCTATTGTAAAAGACCTTGCAGCAAAAAATAAAAGCAAAAGCAAATCATCTTACCTGTATTCAATCTTAAAAAATATTTTCTTTTACAAAGAGAAAGAATGTAATGTGCAATGTAATGAGCAGGTTTATAAAGCAGAATATTTTATGATCAATATTCTTAATGGTCAGTCATTCGGCGGTGGTTTTAAAGTAGCACCCAAAGCAGTATTAAATGATGGTAGGCTTGATCTTAACATGGTTGAAAAAATTTCACCGCTTAAGCGATTGTATTATGTGCCCGTAATAAAAAAAGGCAATCATATCGGGTTGTCTTTTATTAAATATCATCAGGAACAAAAAGTAGAGATTCAGTCGGCATGTATGTTGCCTGCTCATCTTGACGGTGAATATTTTAGTAGTGATCATTTTATTATTGAATGCCTGTCGGGTAAATTTTCATTTATTTGTTGATTATGTAAAAGGTTGCCGGAGTTCGCTCCTGATTAACATATCTCCCTTATATTGTATTTAAAAATTGCCCTCAATGAAAATTAAATTTCTGCCACTCCTGCTTTTGATGGTTATTAGTCTTAATGTCTTTTCACAGCTTAGCGTGTCAAACCTGCTTTGCGAAAACCTTAATAACCCCATCGGCATTGACCAGCACAAACCTAAATTAACCTGGCAGCTAAAAAGTAGTAGACAAAATACCATGCAGGCGGCGTATGAAATAAAAGTGAGCAAGGCAGAAAATTTTAATGCTATTTATTGGAACAGTGGCAAAGTAAATTCCGATCAATCTGTTTATGTGCCATTCGGTGGCGATAAATTACAAACGAACCATAAATATTTTTGGCAGGTTAGGGTGTGGGATAACTATGGCAATAAATCAGCATGGAGCAATATGGCATCGTGGCAAATGGGAATTGTTGATACCACAGACTGGAAGGCGAAATGGATAGAATCCACTATCACCAACGATTCAAGCCAATCGCCGGCAATCTATTTCCGCAAGTCTTTTAATTTAAATAAAAAGGTTGCAAATGCTACTGCCTATATTACCTCCCACGGCATGTACGGGGCTCATTTTAATGGTAAGAGAATTGGCGAAGCTTATCTAACACCAGGCTGGACGAGTTATACAAGCAGGTTGCAATACCACAGTTACGACGTTACAAATCTGCTAAATACATCAGGAAACGCAATTGGCGTTACTGTTGGCAGTGGGTGGTATAGAACGGCTTTAGGCTGGGGAAACAATAAAAATCTATATGGAAAGAAACTTGGATTGCTTTTACAGGTTTTCATCACCTACCAGGATGGTACCTCTGAGCTTGTTGCAACTGATAAGACCTGGCAATCTTCTAACGGGCCAATACGCTCTTCCGAGCTTTACGATGGAGAAGTATATGATGCCAATTTGGAAATGGCCGGATGGGCAGCTTCCGGGTTTGATGATTCTAAATGGGAAGGGGTAAATGAAAAAGACTACGCCAAAAGTGTGCTATTGGCTGCATACAATGAGCCGGTAATGAAGCATGAAATTTTTAAACCGGTTAAAATTTTTAAAACGCCCAGCGGCGAACAGGTCATTGACTTTGGGCAAAACCTCGTGGGATGGGAGCAGATAAGGTTAAAAGGCAAAAAGGGAGATACTATTATAATAAGCCATGCTGAAGTATTGGATAAGGCCGGAAACTTTTATACCGAAAATTTAAGAGCGGCGAAAGCACAAAACGTTTATATATTAAACGGCAGCGAACATGGTCTTTTTGAACCGCACTTTACTTTTCAGGGCTTCCGGTATATTAAAATTGAAGGCCTTAAAAGTGAACCTGATCTGAACGATTTTACGGCCGTGACATTATATTCTGCCATGAAGCCAACAGGAGAGTTTAGTTGTTCAGATTCGTTATTGAATCAATTGCAACATAATATTCAGTGGGGGCAAAAAGGAAATTTTCTTGATGTGCCAACGGATTGTCCACAACGGGATGAACGCCTTGGCTGGACGGGTGATGCACAGGCTTTTTCAAGAACAGCCACTTTTAATATGGGTGTGCATAATTTTTTTAGCAAGTGGATGAAAGATGTTGCTGCCGATCAGGAAAAAGATGGAAGAGTGCCATTTGTAGTGCCTAATGTATTAGGTGCGGGTGCCGGTGGCTCAGCAGGCTGGGCAGACGTAGCCACTATAATTCCCTGGAATGTTTACTTAGCTTATGGGGATAAACAGATTCTTGAAGACCAGTATGAAAGCATGAAGTTGTGGGTGAGTTTTATGCAGGCTAATAGTAAAGATAATTTGTGGAACAAGGGCTTTCATTTTGGTGACTGGCTTTTTTACAGGCCTTTCGATGATAATGATGGGCGTTCCGCCGTTACCGATAAATACCTTATAGCCCAATGTTTTTTTGCTCACTCTACACAATTACTTATAAACGCAGCAAATGTTTTGGGTAAAGAAGATGATGTAAAAAATTATAATGATCTCTTAGCCAATATTAAAGCTGCTTTTATTAAAGAATATACAACCGAAAGTGGCCGCCTGGTTTCAGGTACACAAACCGCTTATGTGCTGGCTTTAAATTTTGACATGTTGCCGGATGATTTAAGACAACAGGCAGCAGCAAGGCTTGCGGAGAACATTGCATCTTACGATAACCATTTAACCACTGGTTTTTTAGGCACACCATACCTATGCCATGTGCTGTCCCGTTTTGGCTACGATTCTGTGGCCTACAAATTATTATTGCAGCAATCTTACCCTTCCTGGTTATACCCGGTAAAAATGGGGGCCACAACTATTTGGGAAAGATGGGATGGTG
>JANLXV010000270.1:0-8032 GCA_031365305.1 Chitinophagaceae bacterium | reverse complement strand
CAGGTTATATTTTTGGCTCCAGGAACCTTTTTTATCAAAGGCCAAAGTATAGTGGTCGCCATCATCAGCCATTGCCATCCAACGGTGAACCATATTCTTTGTTAAGCTATCATATTTTTTCGCAATGTCGCTGTACCCAAGTTTATCAGCCAGCCTTGCATACCCTTTTAAGGCAACAATAGCTTTTACAGAAAGATTTACATTGCGTGCAAGATGACCGGCAAAATCATCGGTACTTAACTGGTTGGCCGGGTCAAAGCCATCTTTTGACAAAAAATCCGCCCACGTACTTAACGTTTTCCAATGTTGTTTTGCATACTCTGCATTGCCTTCTGCCTGTGCAATGGCTGTGGTTAAAATGATCATGTTGCCTGATTCTTCTACCGGCATGTCTTCACCATAGGTTTGCCCATTGGCTAAAGGATAAGTGCCAAGATCATGTGCTGCAAAGGGTTTCGTCCACTTACCACTTTCACTATAATAAAAAATGCCATTGAGCATTCCTTTTAGCAGCGCAGGATTATAAGCCAGGAACAATGGCGCTGAAGGGTAGGTAACATCAACCGTATTAATTGAACCGTTACTGAAATTTTCTTTCGATAAAAAAAGAATATCACCCTGCGGACTTACCAATAGCTTATGCGCTGCAATGCTTTGGCGGTAAGCCAACTGGCATAGGGCAGCATAGTTTTCACCACCGGCTTTTAAGGCATCCTTATACACCTGCTGGTTCATCAGCTCACATTTTTGGAGCGTGGCTTTGTAATCCGTTGCGGCGGCCGATAATTCGTTTTCGATAGTATTGGCAGAATCCTTCTTCCACCACGGTTTTAAATTCTGCCCGAAATATTGCACTGAATACAGATCATCATAGCCTACCAAAAGCAACGCTTCTTTTGGCGTAGCGTTTACTTTTCCTAAAGAGAAAATAGTGTTTAAAAAAAGTTTGTGGCCTTCTTTACTAACATTATTAACAGGCGTACAAGCCTGTGCAATTTCAGGCAAAGAAGATATGAATTGTTTTACAGCAGGTGAAGCCGGCGTTGCGATATACATATAACCCCAGTCAATGCGAAGATCATCACCTTTCTTTTGCAAAACAGGTTGCTCTTTTGTGCCGGCTTTTAAAATGGATAATCCTCTGGCGGCATATTGTTGCGCTTTTACTTGCTGCGCAGATGTATTTACAGCAACATCTGTAGAAGCGCAAAAATACAATTGCACATCATGTGCACGGCCATCATTGGCAGAAACTTTCGCACTCACATAAGACACCGGCCGGGCCATAAGATCAAGATCATTTAATAGCAATGGTGAAGTAAAAGTCAAGTGAAGATCTGCTTTGCCGCAGGTGAAATTATATACTGTTTGGGTAGCCGTAACCGCTACACTGTTTTGCACAGCCGTTTGAATAGTATTGTCATTGATAATTTTTGTTTCATCAACCAAACCTGCATCAAGCCAGGCTGCACCACCGGTATTCACCACATGCATCGCTAAAAGATTTTTCCCGGTTTTTATGTTGTGTGAGATAGATTCGCTTAAAGGCAGGTACAAAAATTTGCCGCTTGCACCTGGTCTTTTCAGAATTTCTTTACCATTGAGATACACTTCAACATCATCATCGTGCCGGAGCTTTAAAAATATTTTATTAAAGTTGTTGCTGTTTACGGTAAAGCTCCGGCGTATCCAAAGATCTTTTGTGAGCCATCTTGTTTTAGAAATAGCAGCATCATCGCCAAAAGGCGCCGTACCGGTTTTCCAGCTATGATCGTTAAAGCCAGGTTTCATCCAATCCTCCACAGGTAAAGTTTCTGTATAAGTTGCGGTGTAGGCTTTTTCATCAGCCGCAGGCAAAACAGTTTTATATACTTTTTCATCAGCACCTAAAAAACGATAGATAATGCCATCTACTTTTACCAGGCCTAAAAGCGATTGATCGGTACCCGTCCAGTGTTTGGTAGTTGAAGCCGTTAAGGTATCCGTTACAGACCAAATACTAAAATAGGGGTCATGCGTGATCAAAGGATATGCCGGCGCCTTCCGCATCTGTGCACTACCAATTACAAATTGTACAAGGCAGATAATGGAGCAAAACACTTTTTTCATCTTACAGCATTTAATAGCATTTGTTAAAATAAGATCTGTTAGCAAAACCTCTTGCAAAAAGGCAGGTGTATAAACATATAATATTACACCGTTTATAAATACGGTACCGCCAAATGATAAACATTCTTCCTGCACTTCCCGGCGATTATTTCATAATTGGGTAATTTGTGTAAACTAAATTATTATATGAAAAGAGAACTTACGTCATGGTACAGCCCGGCCCTGTCTGGGGAAATGCCTATAGCCACTTACGGCGATTATGGTTTTGCTTTATTAATGGTGCCGACAGCGGCTGCAGATTACTTAGAGTATGAGCGTTTTCAATTGATAGATACTTTGGCGCCCTATATCAACGCCGGCAAAGTGAAAGTTTTTTCCATCAACAGTGTTAACGACCGTAGCTGGATGAACAACGAGATTTTGCCCGAACACAAGGCCATTCATCATAACCAGTTTAATCAATATGTACATAATGAAGTGTTGCCATTTATAAAGAACCGTACATCGTTTGATACACCTATCATTACCTGTGGCGCTTCCTTTGGCGCTCTCCATAGCATGAACCTTTTCTTAAAAAGGCCTGATGAAATCAATGGCGTCATTGCCATGAGCGGCGTGTATGATCTAACTGAGTACACCAAAGGCTATTGGGATGAGCAAGTCTATTTTAATTCGCCGCAGCATTATGTACCTAACCTTACCGACCCCTGGTACCTGGATAATATCCGGTGCAGCCATCACATTCATATCCTTTCCGGCAGTGGCGATTATGAAGCGCCCTGGGCTGCACGCAGTTTTTCTGAAGTGCTGGCGGATAAAGGCATTAATCATGAACTGGATATTTGGGGAACCGATATAACACATGACTGGCCAACATGGCGTAAGATGTTGCCATATTATATTGAATCGAGGTTTTAAGGGGTTTAAAGCAGTCTTCAATTTAAAAATGTACTTGTATTTACGGAAGGAAAGAAACAATTGTCGCAACTTTATCCTGGTACTGGACGATCTGAGAAAGGCCGAGGGTAAATTCTCTCCAACCAATCACGAGATTATTAAAAAGGTATCGGAATATCACACACTCATTTATGAAGTTTTGGATTATTTTGAACACAGTTCAATAAATGAGAAATAATAACCTTGTTATCTTAGCAGCACAACAATAGATCTGATTAATCATTATGAGCCATGAAAAGAAAAGCATTCATATTCGGATCAGGTGCTGTTGAAAATTCCTGGATGCCAGTTCAACAAAGTATTACACCTCACCACTTTCTAAAGCCAATAGGTGAAAGTGCTGCGAACCTGGCTCTGGCGAGTTTAGTTTTTCATCTGCGATTAAATGCAAGAGAAAAGAAACCAGAGGATGAACAATATAAAAATAGTCTAGAAATTTTAACCAATACAAAAAAAGCTATTTGTGAGCATATTCAATATTTTCAAAATCAAGGAATATTAAAAGTCAGACAAGAGTTTGACAATATTGTAAAAAAAATAATATTGCCTTATAACGCATTATTGTTCGTGACCACAAATTGGGACACTGCAATCGAAGATTATTTTAAGAAAAATTACATGCCACCGCATATTAGTTCAGAGGCTATTTCTCGCTTTCGTTTACACCTTCACGGCTATAGTGATAGTCCTGATTCATTGTATTTGCCAACTGAAATAATAGAAGAAGATTATAGAGATGAGTTGATGAGAACAAATTTTGCAAAGTCGCATATTTCAATGGTAAATGATCTTAAAAAGGCGGAGATAATGATTTTTTATGGGATATCTATCTCAGCTTTGGACATTGAACTATATCAGTTTTTATCAATAGTTTTTACCGAAAATAAAATTCTTGAAGAGATAATTATCGTCGATCCTAATTTTAAGGAAATAGCTGAAAAACTATTCATGAACGAAAATCTTAGAAATACAACATTCAAGGGATGTTGCCCAACAAATTTATCCCTTGAAAAACTCTTTTAAGCAGATCCAAGCTTGCATTGAAATAAACCAGCGATCGCCCCACTGTTGGCGCAAGTTTAGTAAAAAGGGCTTTACATTAGCCGCCTTTTGGTCTCCGACCAACGGCATAATGTAATCAAGACAACATCTTTATACACAAAAGGAATCAATCCGCAGCACAGTATGTTAATGTAAAAAAATCGACACATTAATCATAAATTACCAATTTTTGGTAATTTTACCCAAAAAAATTAATGGGACGAAATACATCAATATCACTCGGTGACCATTTTGAAAACTTTGTAGACAACAGAGTGTCAGAAGGAAGGTTTAAAAATGCAAGTGAGGTTATTAGAGCCGGCCTTCGATTGTTAGAAGAAGAAGAAAGTAAAGTTATAGCCTTAAAAAAAGCTATAGCAGAAGGCATTGAAAGTGGACCAGCCAAAAATTTTAATGCAAAAAAACACCTTGAAAACTTAAAGGCTTTAAAACGAAAAAATGGCTGATTACATTCTGACCATTAAGGCTGTTGATGATCTTTTAAAAATATGGGATTATACTTACAAAGTGTGGTCAGAAGCACAGGCAGATAAATATTATTATAGGTTGCTTGATTCATTTCAGGAAGTGGCAGACGGAAAAATCTCTGGAAAAAATTATAATGAAATTAGCGCAGATATCTATGGATTTAGATCAGGGCAACACATTATATTTTACAGAAAGCTCAGGGACAATAGAATTGAAATCACGAGAGTATTACACAACAGAATGGATTTAAAAAGCCATATACAGGAATAAACACAGTTTGTCCTTTTGTCTACCAAACTCCTTTAGCCTAATTTTATCCCATGGAGAAAAAATTGTTTTTGCTCGATGCGATGGCCCTTATTTACCGGGCTTATTATGCTTTGATCCGCAGCCCGATCCTTACCTCCCAGGGGAAAAATACCAATGCACAGTTTGGTTTTACCAATACACTTTTCGACCTCATCAGTAAAGAAAAGCCTACGCATCTTGCTGTAGCTTTTGATACCATTGCCCCCACCGAAAGGCATATAGATTTTGCCGATTATAAAGCCCACCGGCAGGAGGCGCCGGAAGATCTTATTGAATCACTTGATGATATTAAAAAGATCATCAAAGGTTTTAATTTACCCGTGGTGGAATGTGATGGCTATGAAGCAGATGATATTATCGGCGGCCTTGCCCAGCAGGCTGAGAAGGAAGGGTTCGAAGTGTTTATGGTTACGCCGGACAAAGATTTCGGACAGCTCGTAACAGATAAAATAAAAATTTATAAACCCGGTTACCAGGGCGGTAAAGTTGAAATTTTAGGTGCTAAAGAAGTGTGTGAAAAATGGAATATAAAAGATGTATCGCTGGTTATAGATATACTCGGCTTAATGGGTGATTCTGCTGACAACATTCCGGGTATACCAGGCGTTGGAGAAAAAACAGCTTCCAAGCTTTTGAATGAATGGGGAACGCTTGATGATATTCTTGCCAATGCGGATAAAATAAAAGGCGCCCTGGGAGAAAAGATAAGGGCAGGTAAAGAGTCTGCTATCATGAGTAAAAAACTGGCAACTATTATAACGCAGGTGCCATGCACCTTTCATGATGAAGACTTCAGGGTTAAGCCATATAACCTTGAGGCGTTAAAAGATATTTTTACCGAGCTTGAATTTAAAACCCTTGGTCGCCGCATACTTGGTGAAGAGTACAGCGCTTTTGTTGTAGGCCAAACCGTGGTGCAAACAGACCTGTTCGGCAATGCCATGGAACAACCTATCCCAAAGCCGGAAGAAATAACAGCTACTTTAGAAAAGCCGGGGCTTGTTACAGATAAAAATATCGGCAATACGGCACATATCTATAAAGTTGTACAAAGCGATGATGAGTTTGCTGACCTGATAAAACAACTTGAGCAACAACAGGAAATTTCATTTGATACAGAAACAACCAACATTGATGCAAATGTGGCCGAGTTGGTTGGGTTAAGTTTTTGTATTAAGCCATCCGAGGGTTATTACATTCCCTGCCCTGCTGATGACGAACAAACCCGTGCCATTCTTCATAAGTTCATGAGCATTTTTGAGGATGATAAAAAGATATGGATTGGGCAGAATATTAAATACGATCTGCTTGTGCTGAAATGGTATGGCGTTGAGTTGAAAGGACAATTGTTTGATACCATGCTGGCGCATTATGTTATAGAATCTGAAGGCCGCCGCAGCATGGATTTGCTGAGTGCTCAATATCTTGGCTATTTACCGATTTCGATAGATGAACTCATTGGTAAAAAGAGTAAGACGCAGGGCACGATGCGTGATGTTGAGCTGGAGAAAATAAAAGAATACGCCGTTGAAGATGCTGACATCACACTGCAATTAAAGCAGACTTTCGTTGCACATCTTACCATAAAAAAAGTAGAAAAGGTTTTTAATGAGATTGAAAATCCTTTAGTGAAAGTGCTGACAGATATGGAGTTTGAAGGGGTTAAAGTTGATATGGATTTTCTCAATCTCTATTCAAAAGAATTAGAAATTGAAGCTAAAAAAAGCGAAGAAAATGTGTATGAACAGGCTGGCGTAAGATTCAATTTATCTTCTCCAAAACAGTTAGGCGAAGTATTATTTGATAAGCTTAAACTGAATGCCAATGCCAAAACAACCAAGGGTGGGCAATATGCAACCGGTGAAGATGTGTTGCTGAAACTGGCGCATGAAAATAAAATTGTTGAAGACATCTTAAACTTTCGTGAGCTGACAAAATTAAAATCAACCTATGTTGATGCTTTGCCTTTGATGATCAATAATAAAACCGGCAGAGTGCATACGTCGTATGGACAGGCCATTGCTGTAACAGGAAGATTGAGCAGTAACAATCCCAATCTTCAAAACATTCCTGTACGTACAGAACGTGGCCGTGAGATCAGGAAAGCTTTTATTCCCCGTGATGCAGATCATTGCATTGTATCTGCAGATTATTCGCAGATTGAATTAAGAATTGTTGCAGCCATTAGCGGTGATCCTGCTATGTGTGAGGCTTTTAAAAATGATAAAGATATTCATACAGCTACTGCGGCAAAAGTGTTTCATGTGGCAGAAGAAGAGGTCACCAAGGAAATGCGGTATAAAGCCAAGAGTGTAAACTTTGGGATTATTTATGGACAGGGTGCATTCGGTCTTGCAGAAAATTTAAGCATATCAAGAACAGAGGCGAAGGATATTATAGATACTTATAAAAAAGAATTTTCCTGTATCCAGAAATACATGGACGAGGCCAAAGCCTTTTGCAAAACGAATGGCTATGTAGAAACATTAATGGGCAGAAAGCGATGGCTGAAAGACATTAATTCATCCAACTTTACCGTACGTGGTTATGCTGAACGTAACGCTATAAATTCTCCTATACAAGGTACGGCTGCTGATATGATAAAGCTGGCTATGATAAAAATTCATGCGGCTTTTAAAGAACATAACTTCCGCTCCAAAATGATTTTACAGGTGCATGATGAATTGGTGTTTGATGCGCATAAAGATGAGATAGAACTGATAAAACCAATCATACTACATGGCATGCAAACTGCCCTTATATTACCCAATGATGTACCCGCCAATGCAGAAATCGGCTCAGGCCAAAACTGGCTTGAAGCACATTAATTATGGAGCCAATTATCACGCTTACCAACGTTCATAAATATTACGGCAGTAAACATGTATTGCAGGGCATCAACCTGAAAGTGGCGCCGGGACAGGTTATTGGCTACATAGGCCCAAACGGCGCCGGCAAAAGCACAACAGTAAAAATTTTATGCGGATTGATCAGTGATTTTGAAGGCACGGTAACTGTTGCAGGCTTCGATGTAAAGCAGGATGCGTTGGAAGTAAAAAAGATCATCGGCTATGTGCCGGAGCTTGCCGAAATGTATGAAGTACTTACGCCAGGAGAATTTCTCTTT
>JANLXV010000516.1:0-6305 GCA_031365305.1 Chitinophagaceae bacterium | reverse complement strand
CAACTTCACTATATTTTTTAACTTCCAAAAAGGTATTATCTTTTAATCTTGTGCTAAAATACCGGCAATATAAACAGAATATTGGCATCTATAACACTACAGGTAAGATTAAGTTCAGACCGGAACTATTAACCGTAATTGTTCCTAATTTTCCATTTTATGAAGGATGAGATTTTAATACGCCAAATAGCCTTTTCAGATGATCAGCTTCTTGCCAAAATTATTCGCTCATCACTGGAAGAGTTTAAAGCCAATAAACCCGGCACTGTGTATTTTGATGACACCACAGATCATCTCACCGAAAGCTTTTTAATAAACCGTTCAGCCTATTTTGTAGCATTGATAAATAATGAAATTTTAGGTGGCGGAGGCATTTACCCTACCAAAGGTTTGCCTGAAGATACCTGTGAGCTTGTGAAATTATATTTATCGCCGGGTGCAAGAGGTAAAGGCATAGGCAAGTTGCTTATAGAACATTGCATAATGGCAGCAAGAAAAAATGATTATAAAAATATGTATCTGGAAACCATGCCTGAGCTAACCAATGCCTTGCCCTTGTACGAAAAGCTTGGCTTCACTTATCTTGATGGATCAATGGGAAACAGCGGCCACAATGGTTGCAGCCTGTGGATGATTAAACGGCTGTAAAGTCAGAAGTCAGAATCAGAAGTCAGAATCAGAAGTCAGAAATCAGAAATCAGAAATCAGAATAAGAGACATTGCTGAAAGCTGATTGCTGAAAGCTGATACCTCACGCCTCACTTCTCCATCTGTTCTATCACACTCTCTGTAACACCGGTAAAGGAAAAGCCGCCATCATGAAATAAATTTTGCATAGTAACCATTTTAGTAAAATCACTAAACATCACCACGCAAAATTTTGCACAGTCTTCTGCGGAAGCATTGCCTAAAGGGCTCATCTTTTCAGCATAATTTATAAAACCATCAAACCCTTTTACACCACTGCCAGCCGTGGTTCGTGTAGGCGATTGTGAAACCGTATTTACTCTCACATGTTTTTTAATGGCATAATGATAACCAAAACTGCGTGTCACACTTTCGATCAACGCCTTGGCGTCAGCCATTTCATTATAATCAGGAAACACTCTTTGGGCTGCAATGTAGGTAAGGGCTACAACACTGGCCCATTCATTAAGCGCATCAAGCTTCATACATGTTGCCAATAAGCGGTGAAGGCTTATTGCAGAAATATCCAATGTTTTTTGATTGAAGCCATAATCTATCTCTGTGTAGTGTTTGCCTTTGCGCATATTTACACTCATGCCAATACTGTGCAAAATGAAATCTATGCCACCGAATTGTTCTTTTGCTTTTGTAATGAGGTTAAGCATGTCATCGTTACTGCTTACGTCGCATGGAATTACCTGGGCTTTTACTTTTTCAGCGAGCTTGTTAATTTCTCCCATACGCATAGCGACAGGTGCATTGGTGAGCAAAATTTCTGCGCCTTCTTCGTGACAGGCCAATGCAGTTTTCCACGCTATTGAGTTTTCATCAAGCGCACCAAAAATGATCCCCTTTTTCCCTTTTAATAATTCATGAGCCATAACAAATAATTGTATTTGGTTAAATATATATGCTTACACCGGTAAAAGTAATATTCTTAGGGTGTTCTGAAAAAATGTTTACCCCGTGACCCTGTTCATCTCATGTATTAAAAAAGAAATGACGTGTATAATAAACAAAAATGCTCAACAATAAGAGAAGTAATAAAAAAACTGAAATGGTTAAAAAAAATAAGATGACTTTTTTTAGAAACGTAAAGTTTGGACCGATTCGCTTTTCCATATAATGATAAATGATAAAGGAAATTATCATTATAAAAGATGATAGAACAAGTAGTATAAATTTTTTTATAAGCAGCATTAATAAATACGGGAATTGTGAAACACGATGCACTGATGCAGACCTCTAAGCTACGCCAATCATTTCTTTTGCATTTTCAAAAGCTGCGGCTGTAGGCTTTTCGCCGCTTAACATTGTGGCAATAGCTTCTACCCTGTCATCACCAGCTAATAATTTTATGGCTGTATTTACCTTGCCGGCCTTAGAAGTTTTATAAACAAAAAAATGCGCACTGGCAAGCGCTGCAATTTGTGGCTGATGTGTAATAGAAATGAGCTGGTGTTCTCCCGAAAGCTCTTTCATAATGATGCCCACCTGCCTCGCAGCTTCACCACTTATGCCACTATCAATCTCATCAAAAATTAAGGTGGGTAGCTGGATGCTTTTTGCCACAAGTGATTTGATGATGAGCATTAACCTGCTGAGTTCGCCGCCACTGGCTACTTTTCTAAGCTGTTCAAAACGGCCTGTGTTATTAGCATCAAAGAGAAACGCTATATCATCTTTACCAAAAAAATGCAGATCAACAGAAGACTTAACAGCCACTTTAATCTTTGCATTAGGCATACCAACTTTCACCAGAAGTTTGTTTACCTTTTGTTCAAATGATGCCACCTGTGCAAGACGATTTTTTGAAAGATCGGCAGCAAGTTGCATAGCTTCTGTTTTTAATGTTTGATATTCTTTTTCCTTTGCTGCAATGTCTTCACTAAGATTAACTACTTTATTAAGTTTTGAAGACAAATGTTTTTGAACTTCTGCAAGCTCATTGGTTGAATTAACTGAATGCTTTTTAAAAAGCCTGTAACCATTAGAGAGGCGTTCATTTAAATAATTGATTCTTTCAGCATCATAGTTTATACTGTCATTTAATGTATCAAGCTCATCAGCAATATCCTGCAACTCAATATATGCAGCGTGCAGGCGGTCTGCAAGAGGATTGATAGCCTGGCTAAAGTTTTTTATACCCTGTAACTGGTTATTCAACGATTTTAATTGATGCACCAAAGGCTGATCGCTATTATTAAGCTGAGTATAAATGTTAGTCAGGATGGTTTTGATATTTTCGGAGTTGGAAATAAGTTTAAGTTCCTGCTCTGCGTCTTCTATCTCATTTAATTTAAAGCCTGCTTCTTCCAGTTCCGTGCACAGAAAGTTATTATAATCATTTTCCTTTATGGCATTGGCATGCTCACTCTTTAGTGCTTCAAGCGCCTTTGACGTTTCTGTGTAACCTTTAAAGACCGACTGGTATTTATGTAATAAAGCAGCGTGTGCCGCAAGTGCATCCATAACTTCCCGCTGAAAATCACTATCGTTCAATTCCAGCGTATCGAACTGCTGATGCAGGTCTACAAGTTGTGAAGACAATTCTTTTAAAAGCGTAAGATTAACTGGCGAGTCATTAATAAAAGCTCTTGATTTACCATTAGAGGTTATCTCACGCCTGATGATAATATCTTCGGCATCATCTATATCATTACTTTGTAAAAAAGAAAGTACGCCGGGCAATTGTGTTTTAAAAACACCTTCAACAAAACATTTTTTTTGCTTATCAAATAGCACTGTTGAATCTGCGCGTTCACCAAGAATTAAACCCAAAGCACCGATAATGATGCTTTTACCGGCACCTGTTTCGCCCGTGATGATATTGAGGCCATTGCTAAAATCAACAGCCAGGTTTTCTATGATCGCATAATTCTCTATGTGTATATTGATGAGCATGTATCGAGAGCAAATTACTTATTAATGCACTTGTAAGTTTACGGAATGCCTTAAATAATAAAAGGCACCCAAAAGTGCCCTTTATTATTAACCCACAATAAAGTGATTATTTTATTTCAACGGCATCGTTCAACTCATCGTCAACCATTATACGGCCACAGTTTTCGCAAACAATAATTTTTTTACGTTGTTTGATCTCACTTTGTTTTTGTGGCGGAATAGCATTGAAACAACCTCCGCATGAATCTCTTTCAACCGGAACCACCGCAAGACCATTACGATAGTTTTTACGGATCCTGTCGTAGCTTAACAGCAATCTTTCATCAACGTGCTGGCGGGCTTCTTCGGCCTGCTTATTATAATTCTTTTCTTCCTTATCAGTTTCAGCGATGATCTTTTCCAATTCGCTTTTCTTACCTTTTAAATTAGTTTCTTTTGTGCTTACTGCCTTTTTTGCAACTTCAAGTTGCTTGGCTTTTTCACCAATTTCTTCGGTAGCATCCTTAATATGTTTTTCTGCAAGCTTTACTTCCAAGGTTTGCATTTCCATTTCTTTATTAATGGCTTCAAATTCCCTGTTGTTCTTCACATTTTCACTTTGCTTTTCATATTTCTTAATAAGCTCTCCTGATTCTTTTATTATATCCTTTTTCGAATCTATAAATTGCTGCATGCCGTTAATCTCTTCCTCTATCCTGTTTTGCCGGGCATGCAACCCTTCAATTTCATCCTCAAGATCGCTAACTTCTATTGGAAGTTCTCCCTTTAAAACCTGCAGGTTATCAAGTTTGCTATCAATTTTTTGCAGTTTTACAATGGATGATAATTTTTCCTCTACCGAAAAATCTTTAACTGTAGACATATTTTTATAGTAATTTATGTATTAAGGCCCCAATTTTTAAGGAAATACTCCACGGGGTTTGTATTTAAATCTGTTTTTTGGACGGCAAAGCTAAGGAATTTTCCCCTTAAAAGCCGGGTTAAAAGGTCGCTGGTATATTGCTCACTCTCGTAGTGACCAATATCTGCAATAATTATCCGGTTATCGGCTTCAAAAAAATCATGGTATTTTATATCGGCACTAACAAATACATCAGCTTTTGACTGGAGAGCTTTTTGAATGAGAAAACTACCGGAACCGCCACAAACTGCCACACGATTTATAGTTTTCCCTGATAATTTAGTATGCCTCACTACTTTCAGATCAAAACATTTTACAAGCAATTTCATAAAACTGTTTTCATCTAATGGCTGGCTTAAGGTACCTATAACGCCGGAACCTATTCCTGGAGTTTCGTTATAGAGGGAAATAATATCATAAGCTACTTCCTGGTAAGGGTGTGAGGATAACAGTGCTTTTACAATATCATCCTGGTCATATCCTTGCATTATTACCTCAATCCTGGTTTCTTCTTCGCGGTGAGCTTGACCAATGTTACCAACAAAAGGCTGAGCACCGGGTTTTGCAGTAAATGTGCCCGTTCCGGTGCTGTTGAAACTTACCTGCTCATATTGTGAGAAATTTCCCGCCCCGGCATTAAATAAAGCCTCACGCACTTTATCCGCATGTGACTTAGGCACAAAAGTTACCAGTTTTTTTAAAAAGCCCTTAACAGGTTGAAGTATAGTTACGCCTTGTAAGCCAAGCCTGTGAGCTATTTCACCATTTACTCCTGCTATAACACTATCAAGATTGGTGTGTATTGCATAAATGGCAATATTTTTTTTGATGGCAGAAATGATGATCCTTTCCACAAAAGAATTTCCTGTAATTTTTTTTAAGCCTTTAAAGATGATGGGATGATGAGCCACGACAAGATTAAAGCCCTTTTGTTCCGCCTCATTTAATATATCTTCTGTCACATCCAGGCATACCAAAATTCCCGAACATTCCCATTGCTGGGAACCTGTAAGAAGACCGGCATTATCATAGTCTGCCTGCAAAGGCTTTGGGGCCACAGTTTCCAGGTATTGTATAATATCTGCAATATTCATTTAACAAGATTAATCAATATCTTAAAAAGAAACGGTAGGGTGTAAAAGAAAGAAACCTCCGGTTTCCCGGAGGTGCTTCTCATCCAACAATCCAAAACACAAGAGTTCTTATTAGTTAGCACAATAAAGAACGCAGGATTGCTGAGCTAAAATTTGGGACAGAGTACTTTGTCTTTACTCGAATTATCCCTGTCGAAATATTTTTGATATGTAATGCCAAGCTCATAGCCTCCCCGGCCCTGGCTGGCTGCTTTTAGTGGTGATACATTTACATCGTAACTTAACCCGATTGTAAAAGGTTTGTATTCCATTTGTATCACAGGAATAACAGCATCTTTCCAACGGATAAGTGCGCCGCCATGCAATATATACATGGGGTCATCGGGCCTGTCCAGCTTAAGAGAATACAACATCCCTCCAATCGTTTCGGCACTGGTGCCCTGTTTGCTGTAATCGGCATGAAAGGTTATAAATGAATAGTCAGTAACGCCCATTCTTACGCCACCTGAAAGCACCATCTTAGGTAATATCTGCACTTTGTTATTGCCATAAAAAGACATTTTTGCAGAACGGTTAAAGTGATGATAGGCGGCACCCATAAAAATATTATCATCAACGTTCTGGCCTATTTGCGTATTGAAACTTAATCCTACACTGCCATCTAAATAAGAATACCCGGTGTTGGTAAACGTTTCACCGTCAGGTAAAGAAGGATCGAA
>JANLXV010000458.1:0-3007 GCA_031365305.1 Chitinophagaceae bacterium | reverse complement strand
CGGCCTTCGTACAGACAATGGTTTTTAAACCCATCTTGCCGGCTTCTTCTGCAAGTTTTTTTTCATGGTCGCCGGTATGCTCATTTTTATACAACATCCAGCAACCTGTTTCGGTTAAGCCAAAATCTTCATTAATATCTTGTTGCAACCGGCTGATGAGTTGCCGGCTCAGCCAGAGTAACTTATGCATTGCCGGTATATTTTGCTGCAGGGTTTTTACATTGGCCTTCCGGTAAAAAGTTGCGCCCCATTTAAGCAGATCCATGTTAAAACGAGGCCTGATGTAAAAAGGGCTTGAGGCATTAAACATCCATTTAATACCTTGGGCCACCATGCCCGGTGTGGCCAGCGGTGTAAAGTGGCTCGGCGAAATATAGCCCATGTTACCAAAGGAGCAGCCATTAGTAAGATCGCCTTTATCTATTACTGTAATCTCATGCCCATCCTGTTGTAAATAATAGGCGCAGCAAAGTCCGATAATACCTCCGCCAACAATTGAAATTTTCATAAATACAAATGTTTATAAAACCTGGAAGCCATAAGCATAAGGATCATCATCCGGATCAATATGTATGGTATTATAGCCATAAATTTTTGCCCAGCCTTCAATGCCGGGCCGTATAGCTTTCATATCGTAAACGAACAATTCTTCTTCAATGGTGCCCGTAAATTTTGAGCCGATAATGCTTTCATGAATGAACAAATCCCCTTTCTTCATTTTGTCTTTTGCATACCATTGCGCCATACGGGCCGAAGTGCCGGTACCGCAGGGCGAACGGTCAATAGCCTTCTCGCCGTAGAACACAGCGTTCCTGGCCGTTGAAGAGGGATCTAAAACGGCTCCTGTCCACAAAATATGGGAACAGCCGTTGATGGTTGCATTCTCAGGATGCACAAATGTTTGTTGTGCATTGATGTTTTTGCGCAGCGTTCTTGCCCAGGCAATCAACTGGTCAGCAGGATAATTTTCGATACCGGAAAAATTCTGCTGCACATCAACAATGGCATAAAAATTTCCGCCGTAAGCCACATCAATGGTAAGCTCACCTAAATCAGGGCACAATACTTTAAGATCACTGGCATATAAAAAAGAGGGGACATTAATAAGTTTCACAGATGTAACCTTAGTGCCTTGTTTTTTGTAGGATACCTGCACCAAACCTGCAGGCGTTTCCATTTTTACCTGGCCTTCAACTTTTGGTATAATTAAACCTTCTTCAATAGCAATGGTAATGGTGCCGATGGTGCCATGGCCGCACATGGGCAGGCATCCACTTGTTTCAATGAATAAAACAGCTACATCATTATCGGGGTCGTGAGGCGGATAGAGAATGCTTCCGCTCATCATATCATGCCCACGTGGCTCAAACATTAATCCTTTTCTTATCCAGTCGTATTGCTGTAAAAAATGCTGGCGATTCTCACTCATTGAACTGCCCTGAAGTGTTGGACCGCCGCCTGCGACAAGCCTTACAGGATTGCCGCAGGTATGTGCATCAATGCAGAAAAAAGTTTTTTTACTCAAGATGATATAGATTACTAATTTATGTTTAGGTGTTTAATGACAAATAATCTGGTAAAGTTGGCCTGGTGGCAATGGCATCATCAATAATCTTTAATACATTTTCTCTTTCCTGTCCTGTTAAAACTAATCTTGGGGCTCTTACTGCTTCTGTACCCTGCCCGGTTCTTGTTTCTGCAAGCTTTATATATTGTACAAGCTTGGGGTGGAGGTCAAGCTCAAGAAGCGGCAAAAACCAACGGTGTATCTTAAGCGCTTCTTCAAAACGGTTATTTTTTATTAAGCGGTAAATGGCAACAGTTTCAGCCGGGAAGGCGCAAACCAGCCCACCTACCCAGCCTTCAGCGCCCATCATTATTTCTTCAGTGGCAATGGTATCTACCCCACATAATATTTTAAACCTGTCGCCAAACCTGTTCTTAAATTTTGTAACATTTGATACCTGCCGTGTAGATTCTTTTACAGCCTGGATGTTATCATACGATGCAAGCTGCTCAAACATGTCCAATGTAATTTCAGTTTTATAATCTACGGGGTTGTTATAGATAATGATAGGAATAGCAATTGCCTTTGCCACTTCCTTAAAGTAAGTAACTGTCTCCCGTGCATCGGAACTGTACCTGAGCGGTGGTAACAGCATGATGCCATCAGCGCCCCATTGCTCAGCATTTACAGCCTGCTTTATTGCGTCGGCAGTTGAGGATTCTGCAATGTTAAGCAGCACTGGTACTTTAGCATTTGCTACCTCAAGTGTAGATTTTAAGAGCACTTCTTTTTCATCAATCCTTAAAGTGCTGGCCTCTCCAAGTGACCCACCTAAAATTAACCCGTTAACACCTGCTGCCAATTGTGCGGTTGTATTTATTGCCTGCTGGTTAAGATCAAGCTTATCATTGCCATCAAACTTTGTAGTGAGGGCGGGAAAAATTCCTTTCCAATGTATAGCGGGCATAATTTTTTTTCAAATTTAAATGGATGGGAGCGAAGTTTTACACGCAATGATGCAAAGGTTTTTTTAAGAGGTAGAAGATAGAAGTGATTTTTTTCGAACAAAGCGAACCTCAGCTTTCGTCATTGCGAGGCATTAGATTGCTTCTCCGCCAAAATGAATATTGAACTTAGCAGAGTATTAATGGCGGATCGCAAAGACGTGAGCCGCCTGCACCCGTCATTGCGAGGCACAAAGCAATCTTATATTATGTTACAGAGTCGTTCGATTTCAATGTTAAGCTTTTGCTTTTATTCACATTATTATAAGTTGCTTCTCCGCCAAAATGAGTGTTGAACTTAGCAGAGTATTAATGGCGGATCGCAAAGACGTGAGTCGCCTGCACCCGTCTTTGCCGGACACGAAGCAATCCTATATTACGTTACAGAGCCGTTTGATTTCGATGTTAAGCTTTCCCTTTTTCTCACATTACTTTTAGATTGCTTCTCCGCCAAAATGAGTGTTTAGCTCAGTAGAGTATTAATGGCGGATCGCAA
>JANLXV010000365.1:0-2832 GCA_031365305.1 Chitinophagaceae bacterium | reverse complement strand
ATAAAATTAAAGCCGACTCTTTATTATATAATACCACAACGCAGGTTGTAACGCTTATTGGGCCTACACATATTACCAGCAGGGAAGCAAATATATTTACCAAAGAAGGCACGTATGATCTGAAAACGGGTAATGCTTTTTTTGGCACCAGGAGCTTGATCACTGATAGTTCCGGCAGGATATACCAGGCGGATAAAATTGCTATTGATGAAAAAGCCGGCTTTGCAGAACTTGATGGCAGTGCCATTATAAAGGACACAGCAAACGGTGTGATAGTAACAGGTAATCATATTTATTTAAACAATCGCAACAACTCTTTTCTTGCCACAAACAAACCGGTAATGATCATCCAACAGGAGAAGGACAGTATTTATATTGCTGCTGATACATTGTTCTCCGGTTATACAGCTCATCAAAATGACAGCATTAAAATAACAAAAACTGATTCTGCAGACATTGCAGGTTCAGTAAAAAACCGCAATAAAAATCTTAAGAAATCACCGTTGATAAAAGAGAGCAATAGCGACACAACAGTATTATCTAAAACTATTCAGCAGCCTGATTCATCATCAGTAAAAGTGTTGCCACCACCCGGATCAATTTTATTATCAAAAGATTCAGTTGCATTAAAACCTGCTGCATTATTTGTTGAAAACGGTTCCAAAAAAAACAGGCATAAAAAGCGTAAAAAATCTCCACTCATAAAAGAGATTAATAGCGACACAACATCATTAATTAAAGCTATTCAGCAACCTGATTCCTTATCGCTAAAAGTGTTGCCGGCACAAGATTCTGCAATGGTATCAAAGGATACAACAGTCTTAAAATTTGATTCGTCAATTGTTCAAAGTCCTGTTACAAAATTGCTGACACAGGATACCATTGCCGGCACAAAAGTTATCTCAGCAAATAAAGCAGACTCAACAATCAGATACTTCCTCGCCTTTCATCATGTCCGCATTTTTAACGACTCATTGCAAAGTGTATGCGACAGCCTCTTTTACTCTGCCCAGGATTCAACGTTTCGCTTATTTCAAAATCCTGTAGTTTGGAATGGCGACAGCCAGGTAACGGGAGATACAATTTTTCTTTTTACAAAAAATAAAAAACCCGAAAGATTCTATGTATTTGAAAAAGGCCTCGTGGTTAATAGAAGTGCTAAACAGTTTTATAACCAGGTTGCCGGTAAAACCATTAACGGTTATTTTATAAATGGCGCTATTGATTATGTAAGAGTAAAAGGGCAAAAAGCCGAAAGCATTTATTATGTACAGGACAAAGACAGTGCTTATGTTGGCATGAACAGGGCTACCGGTGACGTAATTGATATGTACTTTTTAAAGAACGAATTGAACAAAGTAAAATTTGTAAATGATGTACATGGTGTAATGCACCCTATTCGCCAGATACCTGAAGAAGAAAAGTTTCTGAAAGGTTTTATTTGGGAAGATAAACGCCGGCCAAAAAATAAACTTGAGCTCTTCGAGTAATCTATAACTGTCATCATTCTTTAATTATAGTTGTTATACCTTCAAAAGTGTAAATGCTGAAGATGACCATTTTTTCTGCTGCTCAAATAAAAGAGTGGGACAACTACACCATGACTCATACACCGATGTTATCCATTGATTTAATGGAAAGAGCTGCTGTAGCCTGTTTTGAATGGATCAAAAAAAAAATCATTCGAAATAAAAACATTATTATTTTTTGCGGCAAAGGCAACAACGGTGGAGATGGATTGGCTGTAGCCAGGTTGCTTTTAAATGACGGTTACAATGTAAAGATTTACATTCCGCACATTGAAAAGAAAGGCTCTGTTGATTTTGAATTGAATTTAAAAAGATTGTATGAGGTCATCAACAACATTCATTTCATAAAAAATAATGCTGACTTACCTGTTATTGATAAAGATGAGGTGGTGATTGATGCATTGTTTGGTACAGGCTTACACAATGCCGTTGAAGGCTTATATAAAACTATAATTGATCATATTAATCAATCAAGAGTTTTGGTTATATCCATTGATCTGCCTTCAGGATTATTAACCGATGAGGCATCATCAGGAAGCATTGTTCGGGCAGATCATACCTTAACTTTTGAACAATATAAGCTTGCTTTATTAATGGCTGAGAATGAAGAATATTTTGGACATGTAGTGATATTATCAATAGGACTCAGCCCAGATTTTGCAGCCAATACCTATAGTCCATATACATTAATTACACAAACAACTATTGCTCAAATATTTAAGCCACGCAAAGCATTTTCTCATAAAGGAACTTATGGCCATGCAGCTACTATTGCCGGCAGTTATGGCATGATGGGCGCAGCCGTTTTATGTACGAAAGCTTGCGTGAGATCAGGTGCTGGAAAAGTAACAATTATCACCTGCGAAAAAGGATATGACATCATGCAGTCTTCTGTACCAGAAGCCATGTGTCTTACTTCAGTTAAAAAATTTATTGATAGAATTAAAGAAGTTTATAAATATTCTGCTATTGGCATAGGCCCAGGCCTTGGCAAATCAAAACATGCAGGCAAGATTCTTAAACAATTATTTTCTGAGTTTAAAAAATCTATTGTTGTTGATGCTGATGGCTTAAATACAATTGCTGAAAATGATGAGCTTAAAAATGCGATACCAAAACAAAGTATTCTCACACCGCACCCGAAGGAGTTTGACAATTTGTTTGGCAAATGCAATAACGATTTTGAACGATTAAACTTATTAATGCATTCGTGTGCTGAAACAAATTGCTACATAATATTAAAAGGACATCATACCGCCATAGCCACACCGGGCGGCAAAGTCTATTTAAATGATAATGGTAA
>JANLXV010000257.1:0-1955 GCA_031365305.1 Chitinophagaceae bacterium | reverse complement strand
AAAAAAAAAAAAAACATCTATAAAAACATCCTGTGAAAGGTTGCTTAGTAATTTTTTTACCTGCGGGGAAATAGTAAATCGCTTTCCAGCGGTAAGATCAAACCTTGCATGCACTTTAGAAGACACTACATTGATGGCGATCAATATTACTAAAACCGGAACCCATGCCCATACCTTGATTTTACTTTTGGAATTGCTTTTCACCTGGCTTACTTTTTAAAAAGGTTTTGTGTAGTGAAAAACAGGAATACATAAATGAGGCTTAAGAAATAAATGATATCTCGTGTATCAACAACGCCACGGCTTATACTTCGGTAGTGAAAATCTATACCTATCATCTCTAAGTAATAATCAGCACTCCCCTGGAAAACAGTTAATGAGCTTATGGCATTGAATCCAAAATATAACACCAGGCAGGCAAATACACTTATCAAAAATGCCACAATAGCATTTGAGGATAGCCCGGAGCAAAACAAGCTGATGGCTGTAAATACAGCGCTCAAAAAAATTAATCCCATATATGATCCTGCAATACTGCCTGAATCAATACTGCCATCATTGCTTAATTGCTTTATGGTAAACACATAGACCAACGTTGGCAAAAGCGTTATAATAACAATTGCAAGCCCCGCAAAATATTTACCTGTAACAATTTGCCAGGCAGTAACGGGGCGTGTTTGTAAAAGTTCAAAAGTGCCTGTTCTGTATTCGTCTGATAACATGCGCATGGAAATGGCAGGAATTAGAAACATAAAAATCCAGGGTGACAGCGAGAAGAATGCATCCAACGACGCATAACCAAAATCAAGAATATTACTGTCCTTAAGTACAAATAAAAACAAGCCGTTTACTATAAGAAAAAGAATGATTGTAATATAACCGGTTAGGCTGCTGAAAAACTGATAAAATTCTTTTTTGGTTATTGCCAGCATAGTAAAATGTTTTGCAATTTAACTAAACCCGCACTATTAAGATGAGAATCAAAGGATACATTGAATGAGCCAACTATAAATTGATGCAGCGTTTTTTAAAAGTAAGTGTCTATGGTGAAGTAGATTGATACCAACACTCTTTTTCTTTTTAATAAATCTTACACGGCTTAAATGTCCTTTTCTTAAGATTTATTTTTTACACAGACCGGAACCAATTGCTTATAAACCCCGTACCAAACGGGGTTTTTTAGTGACTTGCATCCAATAAAAAAGCCTCCATGCCGGAGGCCAGGAAATTAAGAAAAAATATTTTATACAGCAAAGCTTTCACCGCAACCACAACTGCGGCTCGCATTCGGATTGCTAAAATAAAAGCCTTTACCATTTAAGCCGTCACTAAAATCAAGCGTAGTATTTACGAGGTATAAAAAACTTTTCAGATCTGTTACCACCTTGATACCGTTATCATCAAACTCCTGGTCCATCGGCTTCTTTTCGTTATCAAAATCCATTTTATAACTCAAACCCGAACAACCCCCTCCAACAACACTCACCCTCAAAAAATAATCGTCTGCGGGCAATTTTGCCTCATCCAAAAGTTTGGAGACTTTTACTTTTGCCTTATCACTTACATAAATCATAAAATGCAGATATTAGAAATAAGATATTAGTAATGCAACATTAGTATCAAGACTTTAGAATTAGCACAAAGAAATCTATTGACTTAATGACCAATGACCACTGGCTTTGCTTAGTGCACTACGCTTTCCTGGAATTTAATTTGTTCCAGGCCGTTTTTTACCCGGTAATCGTTGATGGCAGATTTGATTGCATCTTCAGCTAAAACTGAACAATGGATTTTTACAGGTGGCAGATTTAACTCTTCCACAATATCCATATTATCAATTTTAAGGGCATCATCTACGCTTTTACCTTTTAGCCACTCAGTGGCGAGAGAAGATGAAGCAATAGCTGAGCCGCAGCCGAATGTTTTAAATTTTGCATCAGTGATCATGCCTGTGG
>JANLXV010000319.1:0-6803 GCA_031365305.1 Chitinophagaceae bacterium | reverse complement strand
TTATGATTTTGTGAGCAGATCCAATAAAAAAGTCTCAACACTCGCTGCAGCGTTTCCGTTGTTTTTTCAACTATCAAATAATAACCAGGCCAAAGCGGTGGCTGAAAACATTAATACAAATTTTTTTAAAGGTGGCGGCTTAATTACAACCACAATTGATTCAGGCCAACAATGGGATGCGCCTAACGGATGGGCACCGTTGCAATGGATATCTATCATTGGCCTGGCAAGTTATGGTGAACGATTATTAGCTGAAAGCATAGCTAAAAAATGGATGACCTTAAACGAAAAAGTGTATGAGCAAACCGGGAAGATGATGGAGAAGTATAACGTGATCAACATAGATCTTGAAGCAGGCGGCGGAGAATACCCGGCACAGGATGGCTTTGGGTGGACAAATGGCGTCTATCTGGCTTTACAAAATTGCTTACATAAACAGGCGTAAATTATATGAAAAAAATATCAGCTATTGTTGTGTTTTTAGTTCTAACTTTTTCAGGGCTTGCTCAATTGCCTAAGCCTTCTCAAAGCCAGTTGAACTGGCAACAATTGGAAACAACGGGTTTTCTCCATTTTACTGTGAACACATTTACCGATAAAGAATGGGGAGATGGTACAGAAAGTCCATCCATATTTAACCCCCTAAAGTTGGATGCCCGGCAATGGATAAAGGCACTTAAAGATGGCGGCATTAAGATGGCAATCATTACGGCCAAACACCATGATGGGTTTTGCTTATGGCCTTCAAAATTTACTGAGCATTCAGTTAAAAACAGTCCATGGAAAAATGGCAAAGGTGATGTTGTAAAAGAAGTAGCGGATGCCTGTAAAGAATTTGGTATCAGGTTCGGCTTTTATTTATCGCCGTGGGATAGGCATGAGCCATCTTATGGCACACCAGCTTATACCGATCATTATAAAAACCAGTTGAGAGAATTATTAACTAACTACGGCGAGGTTTCTGAAGTTTGGTTTGATGGTGCCAAAGGTGAAAATGCAAAAGATATGCATTATGACTTTGAAGGCTATTGGAAATTAGTACGTGAGTTACAGCCGAACGCCATTATGTTTAGCGATGCCGGGCCCGATGTAAGATGGGTTGGCAATGAGTCAGGTAATGCAGGGGAGATGTGCTGGTCAACTATTGATACTGCAGGGCTTGCACCTGGTAAGGCCGATGCTGCATATCTTAACACAGGTGATAAAAATGGCAAGTCGTTTATTCCGGCGGAAACCGATGTAAGTATAAGACCGGGATGGTTTTGGCATGCCGGGGAAAACGATAAAGTAAGATCACCACAAAATTTAGTGAACCTGTATTATCAGTCTGTTGGCAGAAACAGTTTATTGCTGCTAAATGTGCCTCCAAACAATAAAGGACTGATCGAACAAAAAGATATTATAGCATTAAAAAATTTCAGAAATATATTAAATGAATCCTTCGCGGATAATCTTTCAAAAAATAAAGTTGATGCAAAGCTTACCGATAATACGCTATCATCTTATATAACTATTAATAAAGGTGAACCGGTTGAATTTAAACTAAAGAAAAAATTTTTTGACAGGATTGCTTTGCAGGAAAACATCACCAGCGGGCAAAGTATTGAACAAGGAAGTATAGAAATATGGCAAGATAATAAATGGACACCATTAACAACTTTTAGCACCGTGGGCTATAAAAAATTATTACGTTTCCCTGCTGTTAAATCGTCTAAATTAAGACTAACAATATCTTCTGCACTTGGAGATATACAACTTGCTGAGCTTGGTATTTATAAAGCTTCGGCTAAAGAAACAGAAAATAATTAAACCTATTTACCATTGTTTAAAATGGTCGGGAACTAATTATGAAGACTTGCTCTTATTAAATAGTCTATAAGAATAAATCGCCGGTATAGTGAGAAGAATTACTAATACAAGAACTACAATAAACAGGGCTAATTTAAAAGGTAATATTATGCATATAATTGCCGCTGCTATACCACCGCTGAACCAAAGTTTTCCGGCAACATCATGCGTTCTTTTCCAGTTGTCTGCATTTTGTAACGTCCACGGCAACCGGAATCCTGCTACATAATTAGGTTTAAGATTAGGCATATAATTTCCGATTACTGCAAATAACAGGCTAACGGCAATCAATATATATTTCACAGAAAAAGCCAATTGGCCTTTATGTATAGTATATAATAACCAGCACTGAATGATCACCATAAACAGTACAACAGCAACTGCCATTTTTTGCATCCTGGTTTTATTATCTGCAGATGCTATTTTCGGATTGAGGATATGTATATAAGAGAATAGCAGAAATATTACTAACGTAAGAAATGTGAGTGCTAATGTTATTAAAAGCACCTCAGTTTTGCTACCATACCTGTCAACATTTCCTTTAAAATCAAAATGAACGGGAACGTTTGGTGGGAATGAATTCCATAATGTACTGAGGTATATTAATGGTATGAGTAGTAACACCAACATAATTAAAACTTTACTTTTCATTTTGAACGTTTTTTAGATTTGAATTGCAACAGCCATTTCATGATGTCATCTACAACAGTTGTATTTAAAGCGTAATAAATATATTGTCCATCCTTTGTTGTCCTTACAAGATCCGCCTGTTTCAAAAGGTCAAGGTGATGTGATATGCTTGGCCCCGAAATCGCAAATCTTTCAACAATCTCACCGGCCGACATGTCTTTTTCCCGAAGTAATTCCAGAATGTCTCTGCGGGTTTTATCATTAAGCGCTTTAAAAATAATATTCAATGTTTAGAAATTTATATATTTAGACAAAAATCTAAATACTTTTCGATTTTCCAAAACTTTTTTTGAAATATTTTTTGGGTGGCGTGGCGTTACTATAACAAGATTCTGAAAAAGCTCAATCTGAAGCTGGAGTATAAATAGATAAAGACTCTACATATTGGCCACTTCTCTCCACGGTACTATACTCATTTTTTCATCAAGCAATTGATTGGTATTGCCTTTATAAATAAGCACGCTGCTGCTCTTTGGCTGGTATTTTTGCCAATATTTTAAACCCCGGAACATAGCGGTAGTTGTTTTACCGGTGGCCTTTATCTCTATAGCCATAAGTTCACCATCCCTTTCACTAATAATGTCTACTTCATTACCGGTACTATCTCTAAAATAAAAGAGGCCTTCATTTTGAGCAGCATTGAAATTATTTTTTTTCAGCTCAGTGATCACCCAGTTTTCGAAAATTGAGCCGTAAGCATTGTTGTTTTGCAGGGCAGTTACACTTTTAAGTCCGAGCAAATAACAAAGCAAGCCTGTATCATAAAAATATAGTTTAGGGCTTTTTATAATACGCTTATTCATGTTGTTGTACCACGGTTGCAACAGGTAAATGATATAGCTGTTTTCCAACAAGCCGAGCCAGGCTAAAATTGTTTTGGTATCCACACCTGTTTGCCTGGCCAGGTCATCGCGGTTCAGAATTTGCCCGGCATAATTTGCACACAAATACACGAAACGACTGAAAGCGGCCAGGTTAGTAATGTTGCGTAAAAGCCTCACGTCTCTTTGTACATAAGTTTGTACATAATTGTTCATCCATGTGCCCGGTATTAATTTTTCGTCCCAAATTTCAGGGTAACCACCCGTTAGAATATGTTTATTTATATCATTATCAGCAAGCTTTGCACTTACCAACTCTGCATAGCTAAAAGGTAATAACGATAAATAGCCTGCTCTGCCTGCCAGCGATTGAGATACCTGTTCCTGCAGCAGGAAGTTGTTTGAACCTGTAAGAATAAACTGGCCCCGTTTTTTATTATTGTCCAATATTTCCTGCAGATATCTGAAGATGTCCGGCACCCGCTGTACTTCATCAAACACAGCGCCGTTCCGGTATTTGTAAAGAAATGCTTCAGGATTATCTTCAGCATCTTGCTGAACAGACGGGTTTTCAAAATTGATATATGGCTCGTCTTTAAACAGTTGCTTACTCAGGGTAGTTTTACCGCTTTGCCTTGGCCCGGTAAGGCAGAGCGCCCTGAATTGTGTAAGCGCTTTTTTAGCTTCAGGTAGTATGAGCCGTGTTAATCATAGCAATTCCATTTTTGCAAAAATATGCAAATCTGGAATCCAATTCCATTTTTGCAAAAAATTGTAAATCTGGAATTTAATGAAATAATGTACGATATAACTGGTGGTAAGTTAAACGTGAGTTTTCAAGTGTGAATTTTTAGCACAACTCACGATTGACAATTTACTTTAAATACGGCAGCTTACAACCAACATATAAGCATGGTTAAATTGAATAGTCAGCCTCAAAAATCATAAACCCGTAACGGGGAATAATAAGATATTCATGATCAGCGCCAACCTTATAAGTTTTGCCAGACCAGTGATCATACAATGCAGCAGGCATGCTACCACTTTCTTTAAAAGCATACCAGGTAAGAAATGCATCCATTTCATGGAAGTTGAATACACAAAATAATCGCTGGTTCTTAGCGGATCTTTCAAAAGCCGCTACATGAATGTTATGCTGCCCTAACCATGTAAGATTTTTGTTATCAGCAAGTGCAGGTAATTTTTTTCTTATTGCAATTAGTTTTTTTGTGGCTGTAAAAATCTGCTCTTCAACTGTTCCGGTATTTTTTCTTAAATCGTTTTTGGTCCAGCTAATTTTTGGCCGGTGCATCCAGCGGTTATCATAGCTTTTCGCAGGATCTTCCAGGTAAGTATAGTCATTGGTATAACCCACTTCATCTCCATAGAACAAGATAGGCAGGCCGCCGATAAAAAGGCTTTGCGCCTGCATTAAAAGAATTTTATCAATAGCAGTTTTTACAGTTGCATTATTCTTATCAGCCAATGCTGTTTCCAGTCCACATAACGATGCAAGTGTGCCACTAATACGGGCATCTCCCGTTTTAGGATTGTAAGAAAACAGTGCGCCTTTTGAAGTTGAGCCAGGGAAATTCCCTGTATAATAATTATTTAAAAACCACCGATGATCATAAGGGACGAAGCCTGCAGACGCAATCATATAATCGTCGTAACCTAAACCAATATCATCATGGCAGCGTGTATACGTTATCCATGAAGTACCAAAATGCTTTTGCAGCAATATGGGTTGAGCCGCCATCATAACCCTTGTTTCCCCGGTTGCAAGCGCATCCCATTGCAATGCCATTTGCGTGGCATTGTAGGCAAAGTCACATTCTTTAGCGGTAAAAATATCAGCGCCAAAATATTGCATGATTTGCTGTGGTGCTACTATTGCTTCGCCGAGCAAGGCCATGCCAGGCGTTGCCACCTGTACGCATTGCTTAATAAGTTGTAATAAACGATGGGCCTGCGGCAGGTTTTGCGAAGTTGTTCCCAACTCTTTCCAGATAAATGCCGGTGCATCTATCCTTAAAATATCCACGCCGAGGTTTGCATAAAAAAAGATATTGCCCAGCATGGCATTAAATACAGCAGGGTTACTAAAATTCAGATCCCATTGGTAGTTGTGAAAAACCGTCATCACCCATTTATTGCATTCGGGCACATAAGTAAAATTTCCGGGTGCGCTTTCGGGAAAAATATCCGGCATTGTTGCGTCAAAAATATCCGGTATTTGGCGGTCATCATACATATAAAAAAATGACTGATAATACGGATCGCCTTCTTTCGCTTTTATTGCCCAGGCATGTTGATGCGAAGTATGATTTAAAACAATATCCGTCATTAGATACATTTGCTTTTGGAGCATAGTTGCTTTGAGATCTTTAAGATCCTGTATTGTTCCAAAGCGCTGATCAATGGTTCTAAAGTCTGATACAGCATAGCCACCGTCGCTTTCGCCTTGGGGGCTTTCAAACAACGGCATCAGGTGCAAAACATTTATGCCGGCTTCTTCAAAATACCCAAGTTTGGAGTGTAGTGTTTCCAGGTCGTCACAAAACCGGTCCACATACAGGCTCATACCTGCAAGCGTATTGCTTAAAAACCAGGGCTCTGTTTTCGACTTTTCAACATCTGTATTTTTTATAACTGATGGTCTTAATGCAGATGCTTCTGCAATAGTTTGCAGCAGGTTTGTAAATTCTTTTTTCTTCTCTTTGTGTGAACCATAAATTTCATTATATAACCATTCAATTTTTTCTGCGTGAAAAATAAAACGGTTAAAAAATGCTGCGTCAATTTTTGTGGCTTCTGTTTCGCCAACCTTGCAGGCCTGTTCTACAAGATTTATAAGTTCTGCTTCGTTCATACAATCCTAATCAAATATCTGATTACTTAAATGTTTAAACGCTTCCATGGCACCCATGTATTCTGTTGTTCTTGCCCCGGCTTTGTTGCCGTTATGCATTACGTTTTTCCAATCCTCAGCGCCCATAGCCTGTATCATTTGTGGTGAGAAATTATTAAGTTGATAAATTACTGCGCCTACAAATGCATCGCCGGCACCAGTTGTATCAATAGCTGTTGCAGGTACACCGGGCACAATGATTTTATTTTTTTCATGAACTAGTAATGTGCCTTCTTTACCTAATGTGATGGCAATAACAGCAGATGTTTTATCAGCTAAAATTTTTGCTGCGTCGTTAACAGATGTAGCTGCTGTTAAAAGCAGCGCCTCATCGTCGCTAACCTTAAAAAAATTGGCCTTCTTTAAAAAATACCAGGACTGTTCGATAAATGAGGGGATATTATTCTTGAATAACAGGTGCCTGTAATTAGGATCGAAAGTTATAAATATTTTTTTCTCAAAAGCTTTGTCAAGAAGCCAGCGGTAAGCATTTTGCAGCGGGCCTGGTAAGAAGGCTGTAGCTGAGCCGAAAT
>JANLXV010000313.1:0-7499 GCA_031365305.1 Chitinophagaceae bacterium | reverse complement strand
AAGATGCTGGTAATGTTTACATGGCTGTTTGTAAGAATGGTTTGTTTTGCCGGATCAAGATAAGGGAAAGAGAATCTTGGTTTGCCCACATTGGCTACATCTGTTGCAGGCGCAATGCCTTCGTATTTTAAAAAGGCTGTGCTGGTAAAGTTCTTCACAAGGCCCCAATCTTTATTTACAAGGTTGCCTGCATTAATCACATCAACGCTTAAACGCAAAGTGTGTTTGGTTTCTTTTGCTTTTCCGCTAAAGAAATAAATATCCTGTGTTACGTTAAAATCAAGACGGTTGAAAGAAGGCAACACGGCAGCATTACGTTTTGCAACCTCTCCGCGGTGCTTACTTAAATAATCGTCCTGGCTGATAAAGGCATTTAATTGCGCCCATATTTCAGCAGATGCTCTTGTATCAGTTATTGTACCGCCGTTTGTGTTTACAGGAACAAGTACAATATCATTCTGATCTTTTGGAATATACAGCAAATCATTGTTACCACCACTGCCATCATTATTTACGTCGCCGTTATACACATAAGACCCTACACCAGCCGGTGCTGCTTCAAAAATAACACCTACAGAAGTTGCAAAATGTTTTGCATATTCTTTACGATAAGACGCTGAGGCAATAAACCGATGAGGCAGATAGAAGTTAGCATAGCTGATCTCGTTTGCATTAGGATTACCAGTTACAAAACGATCTCTCCACATACTTTGCGCTATGGAACCACCATCGTTCAATGTTTTGGCCCTGCTTAAAGTATAGGCTGCGTTAAAGTAGAAATACCGTAATGTTTTCTGTAACTGCAGCGTGATGTTATAAGCATAACCCTTGTTGGAATTCGTCATCAAAATTGCGTTAGCAATGTTTGGGTTTGTAACTGTTGCAACAGGGCGACCGCTATTCAATTTTGAACTATCGTAACGGAATCGTGGGTCAGAGCCTGCAAAAGCCACACCTGTTGAAGGTAAATTCACGTTTTGGAAATACACTGCATTGATGTCTTTTGAATAAGTGCCTTCTAACGTGGCAATAATATTTCCTGGTAATTTCCTGTCAATAGCAGCACTTGCTTTTAACACCTGAGGGTATTTAAAATTCTTATCTGTAAATACCAAATTGTAAGCTGTGTTCTCTGCGCCTGCTGCCGGTCTGTAAGTATTGATGTTATTGCTGAAGGCAACATTGGTTGTAGTAAATGAGCCGAACTGTACGCCGTTGTTGCTGGCCTGGTTGCTGATCCATACAAAGGGTGGTGGTCCTGCAAACATACCAACACCTCCCCTAATCTGTGTTTTCTGATCGCCGGTAACATCCCAGTTGAAACCTACTCTTGGTGAGAATAACGCATTGGTACCGGGCTTTTCACCAACATCATAATGTTTGCCATCTCTAAAGGTAAGCCCCGGTACATAAGGGTTTGCATCAAATTTATCCTGGAAGATGGGTACATCCACACGTAAGCCATAAGTGAAAGTAATGTGGTTAGTTACTCTCCATTTATCCTGTGCAAAAAAACCAAGTTCGGTTGAACCTATTTTGGCAAAAGGAAAGGCACCACCTTTTGCAACGGCGTATTGCAGATTATACGATACTGCATTGGCTGAGTCAAAATTAGCGCTGTTGTAAAAATCATTCAATGTATTAAAACGATACACGCCCTCATAATTAGGCGCAAAGCCATTTTTGAATTTCTTAATATAATTCTGTGTACCAAATGTTATTTCATGACTGCCCTTATACATGGTGAATATGTCTGAGACCTGGAACACATCTGTATTCAATAGGTTGTTATAAGTGAAAGGCTCATAACCAAAAGAAGTATAGGATTGTCCCTGGCCATTCATAATATCTACCAAAGGAAAATCGCCACCTGCAAGGCTTGACCTGAAATCTCTTAAAGCCGTATAACCCACCTGTAATTTATTGGAAGACCTGTTACTGAAACGGGTATTCAACTCGGCTATAAAAATATTAAAGTTGTTATTAATCACGTAACCACTGCCACTAAACGGCAGACTTGTAGAACCCGGCTGGCGGTTGTTTCCCGGGGCGCCACTATTACTTGCGGCAATTTGCCTGTAAGATTTGAGGTAATTATATTTAAGTGTGAATGTATTTTTTGAATTGACATTGCAGTCAATTTTTGCCGTAAGCTTGTCACTATAGGTATCGTAGCTGTAGCCCTGGAACGACCCCGGGTTATAACCATATTTATCTGACAGAAATTGCTTTAACTGGTTAAGCGTATCCGCATTGGCTAATGATACTGAGGCCGGATTTGGTGCATGACTTGCATCTGAAGCAATATAGCTCGTAGCAGGTGTAGTAACTCTTTCCTGTTCGCCACTCACAAAAAAGAATAATTTATTTTTTATAATGGGGCCACCTAAAGAAGCGCCACGAAGATTATAACTGAAATCCTGCTTTGGGACTGTAACGCTGCCAACCTTATATCCCTGTGTGCCGGGGCCTTTTAAGTAGGTATACACAGAACCCTTGAACTTGTTGGTACCGCTGCGTGTCACAGAATTAATTCCTGCGCCTGAAAAGCCACCCTGGCGAACATCATAGGGAGAAATGTTTACCTGGATTTGTTCAATAGCATCGAGGCTGATAGGTTGCGAACTGGTTTGGCCGCCTAAAACGCCGGATAAACCAAAAGCGTTATTAAAGTTGGCGCCATCAACAGTAAGGTTGTTGTACAAACCATTACGTCCGCCAAAACTTAAACCATTCGCCGAAGGTGTAAGTTTTGTAAAATCCTGCAGTGAGCGGTTGATTGTTGGCAATCTTTCAATTTGATTGCGGCTGATAATTTCCTGGCTGCCCGTGCGGCTGTTATTAAATATTTTGTTTTGCGAACTGGTAGTTATTACCACTTCTTTTAATACTTTATCCGAGGCCGTAATGGAAAAATCGGCCTTAAATTCCTGCCCAAGCAATAAAGCAACACTGTCTTGCAGTTCATCATTATAACCTACAAATGTTACAGAAATGGAATAAGGACCACCGATTTTTAAGTTCGGTAAATTATACCGGCCATCTTCACGGCTGGTAGTTGAATAAATGGTGCCGGTAGGCTCGTGAACTGCTTTAATTGAGGCACCCGCTACAGGCTTTTGTTCACTGGTAATTGTGCCAATAATATCAGATGTGGTTTCCTGGGCCACAGCATTTGCGGCACATGCACATATTACCCAGGCTCCTAATAATACTTTTAGGATATTTCTCATGTTGCTAAATTTTGCGCAAAGGTGTGGTGTGTCTATTAAACACACATTGATTTTTTATTAAGGAAATGTTAACAGTTAATGAGAAGCTTTTGCAGTGAGAATTTAGAGGCGTTTACGATAAATTTTTATGTGTTTTTTCTAAAGGAATATAGGTAAACATCGCTAAAAGGAAAATAGGTATTGTAGAAATAAACTTAATGTCAGTAAACTTTGATTAATTGTTTTCAGAAGCAAATATCGTAGGGTTAGATATAACGGCGAAAAAAAGAAAAGAGCTTTGATGATAGTTATACATAAAACGGATAAGGCTTTATTATCAAGGTAACCAACATGCCGCGACGGCATCTTGTGCTTTGCATGTTTTCGCATCAGCAAGTATCCTTGGTAACCAAAAAACCTGAAAATATCATTATAACTCAAACACATCTTTCGCTGATTTAAAAGTGTTGCAATGCGCTTCCACAATAGTTTTTACATCGGGTGAATAACCGCCACCCATCGCAACCGCAACCGGTATGCGGTATTGTTTACAAAGGCTAAAGACTGTTTCATCTCTGTGTAAACAATCTGCTATACTTAGCCGAAGCTTTCCAAATTTATCAGTTGATAATACATCAACACCGGAGACAAAGCACATAAAGTCAGGCTTTACTTTTTCAATAAGTTGGGGCAAGGTTCGGTTAAGAGTGTCGAGGTATTCAGCGCCTGTGGTGCCGTCAGCCAGGCCAACATCCAAATCACTTTCTTCTTTATGAAAAGGATAATTATGTTCCCCATGCACGCTGAAAGTAAACACACGCTCATCTGTTTTAAATATTGCTGCTGTTCCATTTCCCTGGTGTACATCCAGGTCAGTAATCAATATGTTAGTAACGAGTTTTTTGTTCAATAAATAATTGCAGGCAATGGCAAAATCATTCAGCAGGCAAAAGCCTTCTCCCCTGTTGGCAAATGCATGATGCGTGCCACCGGCTACGTTCAGCGACACGCCATATTGCAAAGCATTCAATGCGCAATTGATAGTACCACGGGTGATGATCATTTCTCTCTTTACCAACGCTTTACTTTGCGGAAAACCAATAGCCCTCATTTCTTTTTCAGTAAGTTTACCGGCCTTCATGCGTTGCCAATAATCAGTTGTATGTGCTGTTAATATAATATCTTCCTCAACAGCTTCAGGAGAAAAAAGATTCTCTTCGGTGATTATACCTTCATGCAAAAGCTGCCCGGGTATCAGCTCATATTTCAACATGGGAAAGCGATGGCCTTCAGGCAAGGCATGAGCGTATATAGGATCGTAAGCTATCTTAAGCAAGGCTAATTTTTAAAGATTAGTAGTAGTTGCAGGAATACACTACAATCTTATAGAGAGAAGGTTGTTTGTATTTTTATTGATAAGGTGGTTGTGCATAAAATAATTTGAGCCCATCCTTATAAATATTTACAGCCAGATTTTTTAAGATTTATTAGTTTTGAAATCCATTCACCAATACTATTATACCATGAAAATTCCTGAAAATTATCAAACCGTAATGCCTTATCTCATTATAAAAAATGCGGCTGCTTTTATTGATTTTACCAAAGCCGTATTTAATGCAACAGAATTACACAAAACCATGCGTGATGAAAATGTGATCAGGCATGGAGAAATTAAGATCGGGGAAAGCACCATTATGTTTGCAGATTCCACGGAACAGTTCCCGGTGAGTACGGCAGGTTTATTTGTATATGTTGAGAATGCGGATGAGGTCTTTAAAAAAGCCATTGATGCAAAGGCAACATCTATCATGCCTGTCGCAGATCAATCGTATGGCAGAAGCGGTGGCATAAAAGACCCGTTTGGAAATACGTGGTGGATCACAACACCACTCTAATGCCATCTTATTACTTCATAGCTTTTAATAATTTATCGGCCTTCTTCCAGTAAGCTGAGTAGGATTTATGAAAGCCCGTTATTTCCGGGAACATCCAGTCCCTTTCATCTTTTATACCAGGGTAGTGTACAGATGATGGATGCTCTTTTGAAATAATAGGTGGTGCCTCAATGCCGTCTTTTTTATAAAGCGCTGTGATTGCTTTTATTTCACCCGTAAAAATTTGTATGCCTTTTATATTAGCCGCAAGCGCAATGATAAAATCAATCACCTTTTGATTTACAGGAAATTTTTTAAAATGAGAAGGCTCAAGCAATAATATCCTGTTTGCTTTTTCTTTCTTGCGCCAGAGCGGATCAAGATTGTACGAGTTATAAACAAGCGTTGGCAAACGGATATCAATAGCCGGTTTTTTTGTTTCGGGTAAAGGTGTTATAAGTTTTAAAACCATGCGCTTTTTCAGCACGCCGGGCATGTCCATTTTTACTAATTGCGGGTAGGGCACATCTAAAAAAGTATCAGCCTGGCTGGTATGCGTATAGCGGTTAATGTTGTTCTGATCGCAGAAATATTGCTTCCATGAAAAGGCGCCTGCAACCCATTGCCAGCTACACGTGTTACTGGCAATATCGCCATCCAGCAAATGATAATATAGCCACTGTGAGGGTTGCAGCCAATAGGTGTTACCCACATTGCAGGTGACAGATGCCGTATACATGCGCACATGATTATGCATATAGCCGGTGTTGTAAAGCGTCCTGATAAGATCGTCAAGTGCCTGTATGCCTGTGTTTGCCTGGTATACCGCAGCGGGCATTTGCTTATACCTGGCGTTTGGTTGTTTATATGTAATATCCTTTAACAGCTCATCGCCAAGTGCCTTATACACCAATTGAAAAAAATCCCGCCAGGCAAGCTCCTGTATAAATTTGTAAACACTGTAAGGCTTTATGTCTTCGTTCTTCAATACCAGTTCCAATACCTGTTTAGTACTTATTACGCCTCTTGAAATATAAGGTGAAAGATGCGTAACTGCTCCATCAGTAAAGTTTCTCGTCTTACCATATTCTGTTGGTGTAATGGTCTTCAATCTTTTTTGTATGGCTGCATAAGTAGTGGGAAAATGCATGTTGTTTTTCATAATTTGGTTAACAATTACAAAGGGCTTTTGTTGAGGCCTTAAAAAGTTAAGCAAAGCATGGCATGCAACTATCATCCATACAAAATAATAATTTGTTTATGGGCATAGATATTAAAAAATTGAGTCTGCATGATCTTGATCTGTTCAAACAACTGATCCATGGATTTGAAGATGTCTTTGAAATGAAAAACTTTAAAATACCTGCCGATGATCATCTTCAAAAAGTATTGGCGAAGGGCAGGAAAGCATCATAAAAGTATATTTACAAAAAGTATTCAAATGACATTCCGTTTGCTGTTTGCTGCATCAGTAATAACATTGGTAGTTTCCTGCACATCTAAAACAGAAAAAGCTTATAATACCTGGGGTGTGTATGGCGGTAATAAAGCCAATACGCATTATTCCTCACTAACACAAATTGATACAAACAACGTAACACAATTGCAGGTGGCCTGGGAATTTCACACACAGGATGCAGATAGCATGACGCAGATGCAGGTTAACCCTATTATGGTTGATGATATACTTTACGTTGTATCTCCCAAGCTCAAATTGTTTGCTCTCGATGCGGCCACCGGCTTGCAAAAATGGTTGTTTGATCCTGTAAGCGATTCATCGGCAGAGGTGAAAGGCTTTGGCTATTTTATGATGAATGTTTGCCGGGGCGTTGCTTATTACACAGATGGCAAAGATGATAAGCGTATATTTTATTCAGCAAGCTCAAGGCTCTACTGCATCAATGCTGTAACAGGCCGGCCTGTAGAATCGTTTGGTGATAAAGGCACTATTGATCTGCACAATGATCTTGGCATGGATGCAGGTAAATTATATGTTGCCTCAACTACACCTGGTATAATTTATAAAGACATGATCATTATCGGCGCAAGGGTTTCAGAAGAAATGCCTGCCGCACCGGGGCACATCCGGGCTTATGATGTACATACCGGAAAACTGCGCTGGATATTTCATACCATACCGCAACCAGGCGAAGCGGGCTTTGAAACATGGGATGATTCTACGGCTTATAAACATGTAGGGTCTGCCAATGTATGGTCTGGCTTTAGTTTAGATGAAGACAAAGGCATTGTGTATGCGCCGGTAGGTTCTGCCGTATATGATTTTTATGGTGGTAAAAGATCAGGTCAAAATTTATATGCAAATTCATTGCTGGCGCTTGATGCCAATACGGGCAAAAGAATATGGCATTTTCAAACAGTGCATCATGATATGTGGGACCGCGATCTGCCGATG
>JANLXV010000298.1:0-5226 GCA_031365305.1 Chitinophagaceae bacterium | reverse complement strand
GCATTTAATAAGGTACTTTTCCCTGCATTCGGCCTGCCAAAAATATTTACGAAACCTGCTTTCATGGCGGCAAAACTATTGAATTAAAAATGAAGCTGGGTTTAACAAACTACTATATCTTAAATTGTAAAATGTACATTTGTTTAAACATCAACTTATGGAAGAAATTATTTTCTTAGTAGAAGAAAGTGATGAAGGTGGCTATACGGCAAAAGGTTTAGGCGTTTCAATATATACACAGGGTGAAACTTTGCCAGCATTAAAAATTGCCGTTGTGGATGCCGTGCATTGTCATTTTGATGATGAGAAAAAAAGAATTATTCGTTTGCACATTGTAAAAGAAGAAGTGATTGCTGCATGAAAATTCCTCGTGACTTAAGTGGAGAAGATTTAATTAAACTATTCAAACCTTTTGGTTATACAGTTACCCGCCAAACCGGAAGTCATATAAGATTAACAACAATAATAAATGGGCAACATCACATCACAATCCCAAATCATAACCCACTTAAATTAGGAACATTATCATCAATTATTGCAGATGTTGCAAAACATTTTGATAAAACAAAAACAGAAATATCAGAGGAAATCTTTAGGTAAATCCATCCCAGATTACAAAACCCTGTTTTCTCGTTTCACTTATAGTTGAAAAAACTCTGTTTAAGGCAACCATCTTTCCGCTTTTTTGTTAAGATAAAGTACATACAAACATCTTAATGAAAAACACCGTAATCGTTGGCGGAACAAAAGGCATCGGGAAACACATAGTTAATCTTCTAAGCGATTCCAATAATTTTATCATCAGCAGATCAAATGAAGGCATGGAAGAGACCAAAAACAATCATTTTATTCAATTAAATGTTACGCAGGATATTAAAGAATTACGTGGTTTGCCTGAAGCTATTGATGGGCTTGTGTATTGCCCCGGCAGCATTAATTTAAAGCCATTTCACAGGCTTAGCCAGGAAGATTTCATGAGCGACTGGCAGATCAATTTTATGGGCGCAGTAAAAATGATACAACTGCTGCTTCCTCATTTAAAAAGAGCTGAGCAGTCTTCCATTTTGCTTTTCAGCACGGTTGCTGTAAAAACAGGGATGCCTTTTCATGCAAGTATTGCTGCTGCCAAGGGAGCGATCGAAGGCTTGACAACTTCTCTTGCAGCGGAATTTGCACCTAAGATCAGGGTAAATTGTATAGCACCTTCACTAACGCAAACTGCACTGGCTGATAAATTAATTAATACACCTGAAAAGCTGGAGGCCGGCAACAAACGTCATCCTTTGCAACGCATTGGGCAAGCCGCTGATATTGCAGAACTGGCCTGTTTTCTGTTATCTGAAAAGGCCGGCTGGATCACCGGGCAGGTAATGTATGTAGACGGTGGTATGGGCACTTTGAAAGTTTAAATATGAAAATACTTCTTACAGGGGCTACAGGGTATATTGCTCAACGGCTGTTACCAATTTTGTTAGAACACGGGCATGAAGTAGTGTGTTGTGTAAGAGACAGGAACCGCTATAATAATGAAAAATTTACGGCTTATAAATTAAGTGTGGTTGAAGTAAATTTTTTAGATGAGACTACTTTAAAAAATATACCGGAAGATATTGATGCGGCTTATTATCTTATTCATTCCATGTCAACAAGCGGCGAAGATTTTGAAAAGCTTGAACAAACCTCTGCAGAAAATTTTAAGAAAAGAATTGAGCAAACAAAGGCAAAGCAGGTCATCTATCTTAGTGGCATTGTAAATGAAGAACATCTTTCAAAACACCTCGTATCAAGAAAAAATGTTGAAAAAATTTTAGATCAAGGAACTTTTGCTTTAACCACTTTAAGAGCTGGCATTATTGTAGGCTCGGGTAGTGCATCTTTTGAAATTATCAGGGATCTTGTAGAAAAGTTACCGGTAATGATAGCGCCGAAATGGCTGCATACAGCCTCCCAGCCCATTGCTATAAGAAATATAATAGACTACTTGTTTGGGGTATTGTTGAAAGAAGAAACCTACAATAACAATTACGATATCGGCGGCCCCGAAATTCTCACTTACAAGCAAATGCTTTTACGTTTTGCAAAGGTCCGTAAATTAAAAAGGAAAATAATTGTTGTGCCGGTTATGACGCCAAAGCTGTCATCATACTGGCTGTACTTTGTAACATCTACTTCCTACACGCTTGCAAAAAACCTGGTGGATAGTATGAAAGTAGAGGTAATATGCAAACCCAACAATTTAAAAGAGTTGTTAGGTGTGCAGCTTATTGAGTATGATGAAGCCATTAGGCTTGCCTTTGGAAAGATTGAACAAAACCAGGTCGTATCAAGCTGGAAGGATGCGCTTACCAGCAATACATTATACCATGGCATTTCCAAACATATTGAAGTGCCAACCAATGGCTGCTTTAAAGATGTGCGTACAGAAAAAGTTGACGATGCTGACTGTGTATTAAAAAAAATATGGGCAATCGGTGGCAACACAGGCTGGTATTATGGCAACTGGCTATGGTCAGTTAGAGGACTGATGGATAAGATGGTTGGTGGTGTAGGGCTTAGACGAGGCAGAAAAAGTTTGACCGATATTTCAGGCGGCGATTCATTAGATTTCTGGCGGGTTTTGCTGGCAGATAAAAAAGGAAAAAGATTATTACTCTATGCTGAAATGAAGTTACCGGGAGAAGCCTGGCTTGAATTTAAAATTGACAAAGACAATGTATTACATCAAACCGCAACCTTTCGCCCGTTAGGAATTTTAGGACGGTTATATTGGTATGCTGTTTTGCCTTTTCACGGTTTCATCTTTAAAGGCATGATTAAAAATATTGCTGAACCTGGCCCGCTAAAAGAAGGGTATAAAAATATTTTGAAAGCCTGAAATGGTCATTGGTCAGTAAGTCATTAGTCATTTTCTATAGCAAGATGAGTTAACTAACTTAACGACTTATTTGACTATGGATGCAATCACCAATGACTCAAGGACCAATAACTCAATGACCAAATGACCAATAATCAAATGCAACCTGTTATAAAAGTTACTGATCTCTCCAAAACATTTAAAAATATTGTTGCTGTAAATAATTTATCCTTCACTGTTGAGCAGGGTGATGTATATGGCTTTCTTGGGCAGAACGGCGCAGGAAAATCTACCACCATCCGCATGTTACTTACATTGATAGAACCTTCAGAAGGCAATATTGAAATATTTAGTCTGCCATTAAAATCTAACAGGAAAGAGATACTGCGCAGTATTGGTGCGGTGATTGAAAAACCAGATGTTTATAAATATCTCACAGCTTATGAAAACCTAAAACTCTTTTCAACCATAAGCGGTGTGCCTAAACAAAGCCGAGCCAAGTTATTGGCCTGCCTTGAACTGGTTGGCTTACAGGAAAGAGCATACAGTAAAGTGAAAACATTTTCCCAGGGCATGAAGCAACGCCTGGGCATTGCAATAGCATTGGTGCATGATCCCAAACTCATTATACTTGATGAACCGACCAATGGCTTAGACCCGCAAGGTATTGCTGATGTACGCAATCTTATTTTGCAGCTCAGTCATGTTATGAAAAAAACAGTTGTGGTATCATCTCACCTGCTCAACGAAATCGAATTAATAGCAAATCGCCTACTCATTATTGATGGTGGAAAGAAAATGGTTGAAGGCAATGCAACAGAATTATTTGATCCGTCTAATACTATAATTGAATTGAATACGCTTGACAATGCGCAGGCCCTGGCAACACTGCAACGCAGTGAATGGTCCGGAGCTTTACAGCCTTCAAGAAATGATATGATTATTTTAAAACTGGACAAACAGCGTATCCCGGCATTTCACGGGTCGCTTGTAAACCTGCAGATCCCGGTATTATCACTGCAGCCACGGCATTCTTTAGAAGACTATTTTTTACAAGTAACAACAGGCAAGCAACATGTGGCAACTTTTAAAGATTGAATTATATAAAATATTTAAAAGGCCAAGAACCTATATCAGCTTCGCCGCCGTGGCGGCATTGGTTGGTGTGATACAACTTGGGCTAAAAATAGATGGAGATGCCTATATAGAATTTATGTTGCGTGACGTCTCAGTTTCGCTTGATGTGGAAGGCAAAGTGCTCAACGGTTATTTTGTTTGCTTTGTGATTTTACAACTTTTACTGGTGCACGTGCCTTTACTCATTACCATCATCTCCGGTGATCTTATTTCAGGAGAAGCGAGTATGGGAACGTTAAGGTTATTGCTTACAAAACCTGTTAGCCGTACCGAAGTTGTGCTGGCAAAATTTGGCGCAGCATCCATTTATACATTGGCGTTATTACTTTGGATGGCCTTTTTAGGGCTGCTGCTATCACTCCTTGTTTTTGGAAGCGGTGATATGCTTAATCTTAAAAGTGATTATATAGTACAGTTAAAAAGCTTTGATATTTTTTGGCGTTACATAGCCGCCTTTGGCTTTGCCGCCATTGCGATGTTAACCGTTGCGGCGTTGGGCTTTTTCCTCTCCATATTTGCAGAGAATTCTATCGGGCCTATAGTGGCAACCATGAGTATTATAATTGTATTTACGATTTTAAGCACACTTGATATCCCGGTTTTCAATGCCATCAAGCCTTTTCTTTTTACTACACAGATGATTGGATGGAAGGGCTTTTTTGATGTTAAAGTAACAGCGGATAACGAAGCGATCATTGGCTCAGTTCAGAATATATATAAAATACTACAGGCTGCTGCAATCCTGGTTGCTCATATTATTGGATTTATCAGTCTGTCAATTATTTTTTTCAAAAGAAAAGATATACTTAGTTAACAGATGAATAATCACAAAGCATTTAATCTTTAATACTACCACAATGATTTTGATAGATAATAGAAGGACATTGATCATTAAAAATTCCATTGTACTTCCACTGCTGTTATGTTTTCAAATAAACGCCAGTTCCCAGGATATTAATATGCTGGTAAAAAAGGTGAAAGCAAAGCTGGATAAAGTGAATGATTATGTTGCCGAGGGCCGCATGAAAACTGATGTCGCCTTTATAAAAGCGCCTGCGGGTAAAGTAAAAGTTTTATATAAAAGACCAAATAAATTCAAGCTGCGCAGGGATGGCGGCATTTCCCTTCTGCCAAAAGGCGGCGTTTCTGTAAACATGAACAGTGTGCTTGAAAATAGCGCCTATGCTGTAATTGATGCTGGTGAAGCTACTCTTGGTTCAACAAAAGTAAGAGTA
>JANLXV010000285.1:0-3137 GCA_031365305.1 Chitinophagaceae bacterium | reverse complement strand
CGCCGAAGCATCATCAGCATGATTGCTGCGCAGGCCATGACACCCAACGCCCTGGCGGAATGTTTCGACACAAGCCGTCAGGCCGTCTCCAAACACATCAAGATACTGACGGAATGCGGCCTTATCAAACAACAGCAATCCGGCCGGGAAATTTATTATTATTTTGAACCTTCTAAAATGAAAGAAGTGGATAAATGGCTGCAGCCATTTCGGGAGAAATGGGAAAGCAGGTTTAGTAAATTAGACACCCTTTTAAAAAATAAAAAAAATAAAAAATCATGAGTGTAAACAAAGAAACGCTGATAACTAAAGATGCTGCGAACAAACAGATCACTGTGATAAGAGAATTTGATGCACCCGTTGCCAAAGTGTGGGATGCATGGACCAAAAAAGAAATGCTGGATGAATGGTGGGCGCCAAAACCCTGGAAGACCAATACAAAGTCAATGGACTTTAAAGAAGGTGGTGTTTGGTTATATGCCATGCAGGGTCCTGAAGGAGAGAAGCAGTGGTGCCGTGTAGATTTTAAACATATTGTACCACAAAAAATGTATGAAGGATCTGATGCCTTTTGTGATGAGGAAGGTAATGTTACACCTGAACCTCCGGGCATGAACTGGAAGGTTGAATTTTCGCCGAAGGATGGCGGCACATCGGTTAAAACGGTGATAACTTTTGCAACAGAAAAAGATATGCAGGCCATTATTACAATGGGCTTTGAAGTGGGCTTTACCGCTGCACATGGCAACCTTGATGCATTCCTGGTTAAAGAGAAAGTATAAAAGTGCCTTTCAATAACTAATAATGTATTAACAACAGAAGCAGGATGTATGTCCTGCTTTTATTTTTAAGGCTATGCCGGTCTATTGTTGACTTTTGTTCAGAAAGCGCAATACATTTGCCGGTACAAAACTTTTAAAATGGATCATTCACTTGAATTTTTAAAACTGGTTGATGACGTAAAAGCGGGTGTAAACGAAATAGCCGTTAAGGATGCCTTAGAACATGTAAGCCATGGAGCGGCGCTTATTGATGTACGGGAAGATAATGAATGGGATAATGGCCATGCTAAAGATGCCGTTCATCTTGGTAAGGGTGTTATTGAAAGAGATATTGTCAGCAACTTTCCTGATAAAAATAAAGAGCTGATATTATATTGCGGTGGCGGTTACCGGTCAATACTGGCTGCTGCCAGCCTGCAAAAAATGGGCTATAATAATGTACTTTCCATGACCGGCGGCTGGCGTGGTTACCAGGAAGCCAAGGCACCGGAAGCTGAAAAATGATCTTTTTTATTTTTTGTTGCCGGTATCTTTTATTGAATCGTACACACACTTTACAAAGTCACCACGTTTCATACCTTCTTTAAATTCTTTCGTAGGGTCTGCAGCGTTGATCTGTTCCAGCGTTTTACCTTTTTTCATTTCCTTTTGGATCCTGTCACGGATGGTTTGCAGCATAGCAGTAAAGTCTTCAACATCTTTCTTCTTTGCCAGGTCGCCATGGCCCGGTATAATTACCGAGCTATCATTAAGCATTGATATAAGGAGCTTGTTGGCATTGATCATACCATCAATACTTCCACCGTGATCTGCATCAATAAATGGCAGGCCATATCTTACAAATACATCCCCTGCATGAAAAATATTGAGGTCTTTAAACTGGATCATCACATCCCCATCTGTATGCGCATTCTTTACATGGAACACCTCAAGTGTCTGGCCATCGAGATGCAGTGTTACAGATTCTTTAAATGTAATTTTTGGCCAGGCAACAGCCGGTGCAGCTTTCTGTGTGGATTTAAACAATTCCATCACCTGGTCAACCGTCATGCGTTTCCTGCTGTTTTCCTGGGCTATGATAACAGCGCCATCATTGCCAAAATTTTCATTGCCATTGGTATGGTCTTCATGGTAATGGGTATTGATCACAAACTTTACCGGCTGGTCATTAATTGCTTTAAGCGCAGCCTTTATTTTACCGGTAAGGGCCGCATACTGGTCATCAATCAAGGCCGTGCCTTCAGGCCCGGTCAGTACGCCGATGTTGCCGCCGGCGCCTTCCAGCATGTACACCTGGTCTGTGAGCTTGTGTGACTTTATTTGAACACTGTCCATGTTTTGGCAAAAAACAGTTGTTGTGGTAAAAGCTAAAGCTGATATCATCAGGCTTATCCGGTGGAGAGTTGTCATATTTTTAATTTTTATTATACCCGATTTTTTTACAAAGTAGTTTTTCTATTTCATTTTACCTCATGAGCAAACCTATTACAACCGTTTTATTTCTTATGCCGAACATGGCAGCCCTTTCTCACTCTCACAATTAAAAGTTATAAAAGAGGTCAACCCTTTTATCGTCTTCACCATTTTTACTATTATCTTTTTTAAGAATGAAAGTTTTAGGATAAACCATTTAATAAGCTTCATTTTTTTGATAGCAACAGTTTATTTTATATTTAAGAAATAAAGCGCTTCGATATTATGTATGAAATATTCAATACACAATGTTCAATTTTCAATAATCAAGTTTTAATAAATTTCGCCGACGGCTTTTATTTCTTATTAATAAGATAAGCCCCCGCAATAAGCATTATTGCACCGGACATTTTATAAATAGTGATCGGAGATGTTTTTACCCCAAGCACACCCGTGGTATCAAACATAAAACCTGTTAACAACTGGCCTGCCACCAGCAAGGCAAACAAGGCAGAGGTACTCATTTTTGGAACTGCGATGATTACAGAAGTAACGACTACCGCCCCCAGCAGACCACCTGTTAATTTATACCACGGTATAGTTGAAAACACCTGTAACGGCGGTACCGGCTGTTTATTAAGCAACACAATTAATACGCAAGCCACTGTTCCGGTGATGAAGGAAACAAAGGCTGTATAATAAGGGTTGCCAAGAGCAGCTCTTAGCTGTCCGTTGATTACCGCCTGTATAGCAATGGCAATACCTGCAAGTATCGGTAAAAGAAAAAACCCTTTGTTCATGTTGCTTATTTTAAGTGCATTGATGTAAGCCAGGCGCTTAATTTGTCCATCCAACGAATCGGACTTGTAGGATTGTTCATGCCATAGCCATGACCACCTTTTTCATACAGGTATATTTCCACGGGCACACCGGCCTTTTTCA
>JANLXV010000261.1:0-2191 GCA_031365305.1 Chitinophagaceae bacterium | reverse complement strand
ACTATGATTTTATTATATTGGAAAGCGCCGGTGTAGGCCAAAGTGATGCTTCTATTTTGGATTATGTAGATGTAAGCATGTATGTGATGACACCCGAATACGGTGCCGCAAGCCAGCTTGAAAAAATAAATATGCTGGATTATGCAGACATCATCTGTATAAACAAATTTGATAAAGCCGGTGGAAAAGATGCCTTGCAGGATGTACAAAAACAATATCGCCGCAACCATAATCTTTTTAGTACGCCGCTAAATGATCTGCCTGTTATCGGCACTATAGCTTCTAAGTTTAATGATGATGGCGTTAATAATCTTTTCAAACAATTGCTTGAGCAAATCAAAGACAAAACCGAGACTGATTTTGGTTCCTATACAATGTCCTCAACTGCTGCTATTGAAGCAGATCTGATTATACCTGCCCGCCGTTCAAGATATTTAGCTGAGATAGCAGATGACAATAAGAACTACCAGGATGTAGCCAATGCGCAGGCTGTAATAGCATCCAATCTTTTTAAGCTTTCCGGAACCATTACACTTTTAAAAAACCAGCAAGATAATAGTGATGTAGACGGTCTGCAAAAACTATATGAAAAACTTGAAGCTAATTTATCTTCCGAAAATAAAAAAGCAATAGCAGATTGGGAGAGTGTAAAACAACGCTACCACTCAGCATTTTTTGAGTATGATGTTAGGGGAAAGAAGATACAACAACCTTTATTTTTTAAATCATTATCAAATACAAAAGTTCCAAAAATTGCGGTACCCAAGTACTGCGATTGGGGAGATATTTTACAATGGAAGGCCCAGGAAAATTTTCCGGGACATTTTCCTTATACGGCCGGTGTGTTTCCGCTTAAGCGCCAGGAAGAAGACCCAACGAGAATGTTTGCCGGGGAAGGCGGCCCGGAAAGAACCAACCGTCGCTTTCATTATGTAAGCATCGGGCAGCCTGCAAAGCGCCTTAGTACAGCATTTGACAGTGTTACGCTGTATGGCGAAGATCCGGCAATACGTCCTGATATATTTGGAAAAGTAGGCAATAGCGGCGTGAGTATTGCCACGGTTGATGATGCCAAAAAATTATACAGCGGGTTTGATCTGTGTGATCCAAAAACATCAGTGAGCATGACGATTAACGGGCCGGCACCAATGATCTTAGCTTTCTTTCTGAATGCTGCCATTGATCAGCAATGCGAAAAATATATTATCGCCAACAATCTTAACCAGGATGTAAATACTATCATAGAATCTCAATTCGATATTAATCTCTTACCAAAATATATTGGTGTAGATGATAAACCAGTTACACCAAAAGGCGAACATTTGCATGGCATGTTACCTGCAGGTAATTCAGGTTTGGGCTTACGTTTACTGGGTTTGTCAGGTTCGCAGGTTTTGCCGCCGGATGTATATGAACAAATAAAACAACAGGCACTGAATAGCGTGCGTGGCACCGTGCAGGCAGATATTTTGAAAGAAGACCAGGCTCAAAATACCTGCATCTTTTCCACGGAATTTGCTTTGAAATTAATGGGTGATGTACAGGAATATTTTATTGAGAAGAAGGTGCGGAATTTTTATTCTGTGTCTATCAGTGGCTATCATATCGCTGAAGCCGGCGCCAACCCTATAACACAGCTTGCCTTTACATTATCAAACGGATTTACCTATGTTGAATATTACTTGAGTCGTGGTATGCACATTGATGATTTTGCGCCAAACCTGTCATTCTTTTTCAGCAACGGTATGGACCCTGAGTATAGTGTAATTGGTCGTGTTGCCCGTCGCATTTGGGCTAAGGCGATCCGATACAAATACAATGGCAACGAACGCAGCCAGATGTTAAAATATCATATCCAAACTTCTGGACGCAGCCTCCATGCGCAGGAGATTGACTTCAACGATATACGTACTACACTACAAGCTTTATATGCCATTTACGACAACTGCAATAGCCTGCATACAAACGCCTACGACGAAGCGATAACAACCCCTACCGAAGAAAGTGTACGCCGGGCAATGGCCATACAGCTCATCATTAACCGTGAGCTGGGTACCGCTAAAAATGAGAACCCTAACCAGGGTAGTTTTCTAATTGAAGAACTGACCGATTTAGTGGAAGAAGCAGTGATGGCAGAGTTTGATCGATTGAATGAAAGAGGTGGTGTGTTGGGTGCCATGGAACGTATGTA
>JANLXV010000240.1:0-10972 GCA_031365305.1 Chitinophagaceae bacterium | reverse complement strand
AAACTTTGATTTTTACACCATTCAAAGTGGATTTGTAGAAGTAATTAATAACACAACAACTGTGCTGGTGGAAGGCGCTACGGAAGAATAAATAGTTATTTATTTCTATATCATTAAAGGAAAAACCATGCAATTTACATCTTCACAACTTCTCCGCTTCCGGATTTCTTCGTGGTAATATTCGTCGCAACGCCTTTATAATATACACTTCCGCTACCGCTGATCTTTGCATCAAGGCTTTTTTGCGCTGTTACTTTAATGTTGCCGCTACCACTAATCCTGGCAAATACATCATTGCTATTTACATCAGCACATTCAATATTTCCACTGCCGCTGATAGATGCTGTAATCGTATTTACATTGTTTCCTTTTAAAATCAAATTTCCACTGCCCGATAACCCAAGTTCAAGCTCATTAAACTTGTCGAAGCTCATTTTTATATTTCCTGAGCCGGAAATGCCAATGTCGGTTTTAGCATCGTTACTAAAATCGCCGGAGCCGCTAATATTACCGCTGCCGCTTAATTGCAAAGTGCTAAGTGTTGTCATTGATACATGTACTATAAGATTATGTTTGGAATTAATACCAACATTTTTCTTTGTCTTAATAATCAACTTATTATTTTCTACAGCAGTTTCAATGTAGGGCAAAAGGTTATCGTCTGCCTCAATAGTAATGGTATTTTCCTTGCCATAACTAATATCCACATCCATCGGGCCCTGGGATAATAAGCCGGTAAACGAACCCACTTCACGGGTTTCTTTTTTAATATTTCCACTGCCTTTAATGTTTTCCCAACGCTGCGCAGAGGCGGCTAAGCTTAAAATAGTTATTGCACTTAATAATAATGTTTTCATCATAATTTTTTTAGTTGTTAGAATATGTACTTTACGAAAACACCCGAAAAAAGTTACAGTTCACACAACATATAATTAAAAAAGTTTTTTTATATGTAGAAGGGATAAGGCAGTTATCGGAATAATAGCTAATAACCCAACTGACCACATACTCCCACTCCATAAAAAAGCCAAACCGGTAATTAGTAAAATATAAGGCACATACAAAACAAACAACAGGCCTACAACTATTGAATCAAAATGATCTTCAGCCTTGTTTTTAATAATGGATACTATTGAAATATATAAAGGAAAATGAATAATGTACCCGGCAATTGCAGGTAAAAAAAGTAGTATTTTTTTTATCACAGATGAAGGTTGTCCGAATATTTTTGCCCTCGTTGTTTTATCTGCAATATCTATTTCATACACCAAATCTTTTAGCTGGCTGTTAAGTAGAGTATTAAAATTCTGTATAGCCTTCCCGGTGGATGACACCGGAAAATTTTCTTTTTGGATGTGTTGCCCGAAATTAATGATTACATTTTTCCCGAATATTCTAAAGCTGCTGTAATTGATGCCTACAGGTAACACTTTCAAAGGAATATTTTGCTCCCAAGCGGTTGTGGCTAATCTTGCCGTTCCTTTTTTTAACGGCCGTAAATGCCATTCATTTATGCACCTGCCCTCGCTAAAAATTAATACAATGCCATTTTTTTTAAAGATGTCTGTGCAGTTTGAAAATGTTTGATAATTATGTTCAAGGTTTTCAGCCCCTTCACTAGCCCGGTACACAGGCAACATGTTCATTGATCTTAATAAGCGTGTAAAAAACTTCCCGGCAAAGGCATCCCCTCTTGTTAAAGAATGTACAGGTCTCTTAAAAAGGGTAGCGAAGACTATGGCATCTAAAAATGAATTGGGATGATTTGAGGCGAGCAATAAAGGACCTTCGGAATTCAAAAGCTCAGGATGGTTGATCTTAATATTTCTGCAATAGAAGTAAAGGACAACAGATGCAGGAAGTTTTAAAAAGGTGTATAGCAAACGCGTTAGTGATTATTGAAAAAACAAACAACAGCGGGCAAATATTAGTTTAATTGCGGATCAAGCGGAAAGTTTATCATCATTTCATATTCACTACCCATGTGTTTCAGTGAATTTTTCCAGATGTCTTCCGGCTTTTTATGAAAGATGAGGTCTTCCGTGGCTTTTACAGTAAGCCAGCTTTTTTCAGTCATCTCGTTATCTAATTGCCCTTCGCTCCAGCCGCTGTAACCAATAAAAAATTTTATTTTGTTAAGATCAAGCTGGTTGGCCTGGATGTTAGCCACGAGGCTTTCAAAGTTGCCACCCCAAAATATATTGTCAAGCACTTTTTCCCCGCCTTCAATAAGGTCAGGATATTGGTGAACAAAATGAATGGTGTTACTTTCAACCGGTCCGCCATAAAATAAATCAATGTTGAAGGCTTCAAGATCATTTAAAAAATGCCCAAGCTTTTGAGATAGAAGCCTGTTCAGTACAAAGCCGAGACTGCCTATTCCTGTATGTTCGCAAAGAAAAACTACAGACCGGGAAAAATTGTGATCTTTTAAAAATGGGTTTGCAATCAGCAGGTTGCCTTTTTCAGGAAGTATCATTGGATGAAATTGTATGATGTGCAGTTCAAATACGAAAGTTCAATAGTTTTCATTTAAAATACTAAAATTTTTAATCAGCAGATGTTTTGTCACCTGCTACTGTAAATTTGCTGAATTACATGAAACGACTGTTCCCGTTAATTACGGTACTTATTTTTTTATCATTACTGGGCATTATTTTTTTCCAGGTTTTATGGATAAGACAATCGCTGCAGGCCCGGCAGCAACAATTTGAAGAAAGCGTTGAATTAGCTACAGCCGCGGCAGGTGCAGATCTTATAGAAGAAAAAGGTAAGCTTACCCCATTTGGCAATCGTATAAATGAACAGCTTTTCCCACTTAGCATTTTTCCTACCACCATCGCCCACCGCTTTAGCCGGGAAGAGATCAGGACAAAGATCCGGGCGGCTTTTCAAAAGCAGATGCTTAAAGATATTCCCTTTGAATTTGCCATTACACTCACTTCAATGAGCGGCAAAGAATTACTTTCTGAAAATTTTTACAAGCTTTACCAGGATACTGCTCATAATTTCTTTTGCTTTTACGCTTTGGAATCACCAAGCGGCAGCGTATCGGAAGGCGTATCCCCTGAAGAATTATTGGTGGTAACGGTGCCTAATACTAAAGGCATCATCTGGAAGCAAATGTCGTGGATGGTAGTTGGAGCGGTCCTGTTCACCATAATAATTTTTTGTGCCTTCTTTCTTACCGTGATGGCCTTGCTGCGTCAAAAAAAGCTCAGCGAAATAAAGTCTGATTTCATCAATAATATGACGCATGAATTTAAAACGCCATTGGCAACTATTTCGCTTGCCGTAGATGCCTTAAAAAACGAAAAAGTAGTTAACGACAGAAGTAAAACGGAGTATTTTACCGGCATTATTAAAGATGAGAATAAGAGAATGAACAAGCAGGTTGAAACTATATTGCAGGCGGCCCTGCTGGATAAACAACAAATACAACTAAAACTGCAGCCCACACATGCGCATGATTTAATGACAACAGCGCTTAATAATATCAAACTTCCTGTGGAGGAAAAGCAAGGTCGGCTGGATATTTCTCTTACCGCCAGTAATGATTGCATTCTTGCGGATGACGTTCATTTCACCAACCTTATTAATAATCTTTTAGACAATGCTGTAAAGTATTCAAAAGATAATCTTCTAATTAAGATTACTACTCAAAAGATTGGAAGCCATTTTCGGGTAAGGATTGAAGACAACGGTATTGGCATGAACAAAGAAACGCTCAACCGTATTTTTGAAAAGTTTTACAGGGCGCATACCGGTAATCTTCATAATGTAAAAGGCTTTGGTTTAGGTTTAAATTATGTAAAAACCATTGTTCGTGCTCACCACGGAAAAATTAAAGCTGAAAGTGCTTTAGGCAAAGGCACCTCATTTATTATTGACTTTCCTTCGTATTCAGCATAGTTACCCGTTTATTCACACCTTATTACCATCGCATGTTTACATATACACAGCAATGTGTGTATTAAGGGTTCTAAAACGCCACTACAGCCCACTTTGCGTTAGTGGATAAAAAACTTTAATACTTATTTGTTGGTTAAGTGGGAAAATGTGTTATTTTGTGGAAATTAAACTTTTCACTCCTGTAACCGGCTGCTAATGATAGGTTTTATCGGCGAATTTGAATCTACATTAGATCCTAAGGGAAGGTTTCTGCTACCTGCGGGATTTAAAAAACAATTACCCGATAGCGGCAGTGAAAGCTTTGTGATAAATCGTGGGTTTGAAAAATGTTTAAGCCTGTATCCGATAAAAAGCTGGAAACCCATTTTTTCTGAGATAAGTGGCTTGAATGACTTCGATCCAAAAGTGCGCCAGTTCAGAAGATATTTTTTAAACGGCGCTACCCAGCTTGAATTAGATAGCGCCAACCGTTTATTGATCCCCAAAAATTTAATGGAATATGCCGGTCTTGAAAAAGACATTGTTCTGGTATCGGCGGTAAACAAAATTGAGATTTGGGATAAAACTAAATACCAACAGTTCTTTGATACTTTTTCACCGGAAGCTTTCAGCAATCTTGCTAATGAAGTTATGACCGGTGAGCAAAACAAGCCTGCCTGAAATGGCCAGCAACTATCATGTACCCGTTTTATTAAATGAGGTTCTTGAAGGATTGCAAATACATCCGTCAGGCATTTACGTGGATTGCACGTTTGGTGGCGGCGGCCACAGCACAGAGATATTAAAGCATCTTGGTAAAGAAGGCAGACTAATAGCTTTTGACCAGGATGAAGATGCGAAGCAAAACCTGCCTACCGGACAGGCATGCCTTCCAAATGATGCGAGAATGACATTTACCAGCGCCAATTTTAGACACCTTAGCAAGTTTTTAAGATTATTTGGTATAGAAAAAGTGGATGGTGTATTAGCTGATCTCGGCGTATCCAGCCACCAGTTCGACACACCGGAAAGAGGGTTTTCTACACGTTTTGATGCATCTCTGGATATGCGGATGGATCAACGGGCATCTAACAAAGCCTCACACATTTTACAAAATTATACAGAGGAACAACTGCATAAAATTTTTGAAAAATATGGTGAAGTCACCAATGCTAAAACACTTGCCAAAGCAATCGTGGAAGCCAGAAAGACAGGCAAATTAGAAACGATCAATCATTTTAAAAATGCTATAAAACAGGCTGTAGTTGGTAATCCCAATAAATACCTGGCTAAAGTATTCCAGGCATTAAGAATTGAGGTAAATGACGAAATGGGTGCACTGGAAGATTTATTGCAGCAATTGCCGGCCATATTAAACACCGGAGCACGGGCAGCAATTATTACTTTTCATTCATTAGAAGACAGGATTGTAAAAAATTTTTTTAGAGACGGAAACTTCACGGGCCAGCAAACTGATGATGTTTTTGGAACAAAAACTAAAAACACAATGAAGCTGATAAACAAAAAACCCATGGAAGCCGGTGAAAATGAAATTGCCGTTAACAGCAGATCAAGAAGTGCCAGGTTAAGAATTGCTGAAAGAATGTAGTATTCAGTTAAGGTTGTTTTTTCTTTTAATACGGTTGCTTGTTCAATATTTATAAAAAACCATTCTTTTAAAAATTACATGGGTATTGCAAAAAAAAATAGCAGCGCAGATCTTCCCAAAAGGGATTGGCAAAAACTGTTCTATCAAAAATGGATAGTTAAGAATGTGCCTTTTTTTCTTTTTTTATCTGTACTCACTATAGTATATATAGCCAATGGGCATTATGCGGATAAAGCCAGGAGAAAAATAAATATAACATCAAAGCGCATTAAGGAATTGGAATACGAATACAAAACGCTTAAAAGAGAAGTGATTTTCAGAAGTAAAGAAAGTGAATTGGTGAAATCAGTTGAGCCTTTAGGTTTAAAAGAATTATTAAGTCCGCCAATGATTATTGGCGACAGCACAAAATAACACACAGTGTATTGGATATAAAAAAAGACATATTGTGGAGAGTTTATTTATGCTTCCTCGGCATTACCGCCCTGGGCCTTGTTATTATTGGCAGGGCGGTTTATATTCAAACTGTTGAGAAAGAATACTGGACAAAGCTGAGTAACAAACTGCATTTAAAATATATTGATCTTAATGCTGAAAGAGGCAGTATTTACAGCGAAGACGGAAATATGCTCAGCACTTCGATCCCTGTATTTGACATCTATATTGATTTTGGCGCAGAAGGACTTAGAGATAAAGCCGGCAAAAGATTTTATGATAATCTTGATTCTTTAAGTTATTCACTGGCAAGTATTTTTAAAGATGCTACCAAAGCTACCTACAAAAAACAATTGCAGGCAGCTTATAAAAATAAAACCCGTTACTATCCGCTAAAAAAGAAGATATCATTTGATGAGTACAAACAACTGAGAGAATTTCCTTTAGTAAGACAAGGCCGCAACAGAAGTGGCTTTATTGCCGAAGTAAAAGATAACCGGGTTAATCCTTATGTTCTGCTTGCTAACAGAACCATTGGTTTGTCAAGAGGAGACACAACAAAAAATGTTGGCCTTGAGCGTACGTACGATAGTTTATTAAAAGGCCAGAAGGGTAAAAGATTAGTAAGATATATGGCAGGGATGTATGTGCCGGTTGATGGCGCAGAAATAGATCCTGAAAATGGTAAAGACATCATCACTACACTTGATACATACATGCAGGATGTTGCAGAAAATGCTTTGCTGAATATGATGGATAGCAACAATTCCCTGCACGGCACCTGCATTGTAATGGAAACTGCAACAGGCAAAATAAAAGCCATTGCCAATCTTGGCAAACGCCCTGACGGCAGCTATCTTGAAGATTTTAATTACGGCATAGGCAAAAGCACTGAGCCTGGTTCTATCTTTAAATTAGCCACGCTATTAGCGCTTTTCGAAGACAAATATGTAGACACAAACAGCCTTGTTGATTGTGAGGGCGGGCAAAAATTATTTCACGGCTTAAGAATAAGAGATTCTCACTTAGGAACAAAAACTATCACAGTTAAAGAAGCATTTGCAAGGTCTTCAAATGTAGCTTTTGCCAAACTTGCTGAAGAGTTTTACAAAAATCAGCCGCAAAAATTTGTAGATCATCTGCATAGGTTAAGATTGGATACCGCTACAGGTGTTGATATTATAGGCCAGGGGAAACCGTTAATTAAAAAGCCATCCGGAAAATTCTGGGGTAAAACAACATTGCCATTTATGGCGCATGGCTATGAAGAATTAATTACTCCACTGCACATGTTGATGGTATACAACGCAGTTGCAAACGATGGCAAAATGATGAAGCCTTATCTCGTAAATGCTATAACCAGGCAGGGCACTACCATTAAATCTTTTGAGCCAAAAGTTTTAGTACAAAATATTTGCAGCCCGCAAACTCTTGAGAAATTAAAAGCCTGTTTATTAGAAGTGGTAGAAAATAAACATGGCACTGCCCACCAATTAAAAACACCTGTTTATGCTTTCGCCGGTAAAACAGGTACTGCAGTAACTGCTATGGATAATAAAGGCTATAACAAAGGCAATAAAATTTACCAGTCTTCTTTCATCGGGTATTTTCCGGCTGAAAAACCAAAGTATAGCATAGCCGTAGTTATACAAAACGGTAACGAATCCAGGCTGGCTTATGGTGGCGTTGTATCTGCACCTGTATTTAAAGAAGTGGCCGACCGCATTTATGCTTATGATGTGAAAGATCAAAATTACTTCAACACACCTGTAAAGCACGACAGTATTAATTATGCTTATCGCAGTTATAAAACTGATATTCCCGGCCTGCTTAATATTTTCAAATTCAACACTACAGATTCTTCAACCGGGGGTAATTGGAGAACATTAAATATTTATAACGACAATACAATAATAAGATCTACATCATCATCCAAAAACAATATACCCGATGTAACTGGTATGGGTTTAAAAGATGCTGTTTATATTCTTGAGAATAAGGGATTAAAAGTAAGTGCATCAGGTAAAGGCAAAGTTATTTTTCAATCATTGGCAGCTAACACTATTATTAACAAAGGGCAGGTAATTGCATTGCAATTAAATTAATGGTTTTATTAAGCGACATATTATATGGAGTAAGTCTTCGCCTGGTTAGCGGACCGGTAATGGAGTCTGTTACGGAATTGCACATTGACTCAAGAAAAGTTGAAGCAGGTTCATGTTTTATCGCAATAAAAGGTGCTGCAAGTGATGGCCAAAATTATATAAAGGCTGCCATTAAAAATGGTGCAACAGTAATTGTATGTGACACACTGCCACGGGATCTACATGATAACATTCAATATATCATTGTTGATGATTCTTCAATAGCCTGCGGCATGATGGCTCACAATTATTACGGCCAGCCATCTCATAAAATAAAGCTGGTTGGCGTAACAGGTACCAACGGCAAAACAACTATTGCGACCCTTCTATTTAAATTATTTTCTGCACTGGGCTACCAATGCGGATTAGTTAGTACCGTACAAAATCAAATTGCTGACCATATAATACCCGCAACGCATACCACACCGGATGCTATAAGCCTGAACAATCTGCTCTCTCAAATGGAAAACAAGGGTTGTACACATGTTTTTATAGAGGTGAGTTCTCATGCTTTACACCAGCATCGTGTTGCGGGTTTATTATTTTCCGGCGCTTTGTTTAGTAACATCACGCATGATCATTTAGATTATCACAAAACGTTTGACGAGTACATTAGCGTAAAGAAAAGTTTTTTTGATGGACTGTCTTCTTCAGCTTTTGCCATAAGTAATGCAGATGATAAACGTGGTGCCGTGATGCTGCAAAACACAGCAGCAAAAAAGTATTACTATAGCCTTAAAACAATGGCCGAGTTTAAAGGCAAGATCCTGGAGAATTCTATGTCTGGCCTGTTATTGAATATCAATGATGTTGATGTTCACTTTAAACTGGTAGGAACTTTCAACGCTTATAATTTATTAGCAGTTTACGGCGCAGCTGTTTGTCTTGGTGAGGATAAACAAAATGTGTTACAGGTGCTTAGCGCCTTAACCGGGGCTGAAGGCCGGTTTGATTATATTATTTCCAAAGTTGATATGGTAACGGGCATTGTGGATTATGCACATACGCCAGACGCTATTCTAAATGTACTGTCTACAATAAAAAATGTAAAGCAGGGTAATGAAAAAATTATAACCGTGGTGGGTTGCGGCGGAGATAGAGATACCACCAAAAGGCCATTAATGGCTGAAGCAGCCTGTGAGCATAGTGATAAAGTAATCTTCACTTCTGATAATCCACGCAGTGAAGATCCGCAGCAGATTATAAAAGATATGGAGAGTGGCGTAAGCCTTTCATGCAGGAAAAAATACATTTCAATTCCTGATAGAAAAGAAGCCATAAAGACGGCTGTAAGTCTTTCAGGTAAACAGGATATTTTATTGGTAGCAGGAAAAGGTCATGAAAAGTACCAGGAAATAAAAGGCGTAAAATATCCTTTTGATGACAAAGCTGTATTGAGTGAAATGTTTGAGTTGTTGGGGAAGTAGGTATGAGGTGTCAGGCACGAGGTTCTGCTAAAATTGAATATTGAAAATTGAAAATTGATTATTGAATATTAAAAACAAAAAACGGTAAGTGCTATTTCACCTTTTTGAATATCTCACCAAATCTGGTATAAAGTTCCCGGGCAGCGGGCTTTTCCAGTTTATATCCTTCAGGGTGTTATTAGCAGTATTGTTTTCACTGATCATCACAACAGTATTTGGTAAGCAGTTGATCCGTTATCTGCGCCGCAAGCAAATTGGCGAATCAGTGCGTGATCTTGGTCTTGAAGGTGAAAAAGAAAAGAAAGGGACGCCAACAATGGGGGGCATTATTATTTTGTTGGCTATCCTTATCCCTACTTTATTATTAGCCGATCTTACAAAAGTGTACATAAGGCTGATGCTGTTATGCACAGTATGGCTTGGTGTTATTGGGTTTATTGATGACTACTTAAAGATGAAGGCCAAGCGTCTCGCTAAAGAGAAAGGCATAAGCTATAAAAAAACAGATGCTGATGGCCTGGCCGGCAGGTTTAAAATTTTCGGTCAGATCATGCTTGGGATTATAATAGGTGCAACATTATACTTTAATGATAATGTGGTGGTGAAACGAGAAATTCTTTCAAGAAGCAGTACGCTGCAACGTGGAGAGAAAAAAATAAGAGAAGACTCTGTTGTAACAAACGGTAAGGCACATTATTTTGCCTCAGTTAAAACACCAATTACTACAATTCCTTTTGTAAAAAATCATGAATTTAACTATGCACGGTTATTGCCCAAAAGCCTGGAGCAATACACCTACATCCTCTATATTCTTATCGTCATATTTATCGTAACGGCTGTATCTAACGGCGCAAATATAACTGATGGCTTAGATGGGCTTGCCACAGGTGTAAGTGCCATTATTGGGTTATGCCTTGCGGTGTTTGTATTTGTAAGCGACGATGTAAGAATTGCCGATTACCTCAACATTATGTACATACCTAATGCAGCAGAACTTTCCATTTTTATTGCGGCATTCGTAGGTAGTTGCGTTGGCTTCTTATGGTATAACGCTTTCCCGGCGCAGGTTTTCATGGGCGACACCGGCAGCCTTGCCTTAGGCGGCATCATTGCATCGCTTGCAATTATTCTGCGTAAAGAATTATTAATTCCTATTTTTTGCTTTGTGTTTTTGGTTGAAAATATAAGCGTGATGATGCAGGTGGCATGGTTCAAATACACAAAACGAAAATATGGGGAAGGCCGAAGGATTTTTTTAATGAGTCCATTGCATCATCATTATCAAAAGCTGGGTTATCATGAAAGCAAGATAGCGGTGAGGTTTTGGGTAGTAACAATATTAACGGTAGTATTTGCAGTTGTCACTTTAAAACTGAGATAAATCTTAACCATTTGTCCTGCTTTAATTCAACTATTCTATGAAAAATAACTGCTTAAAGTAGTTAACAAACAAAACCAATAGATTC
>JANLXV010000233.1:0-3413 GCA_031365305.1 Chitinophagaceae bacterium | reverse complement strand
CACTGAACATAATGTTCAGTTGCTGAATGATTTTGAAACTATTCTTCATACATTTTTGATATATACAGAAGGAAGAAATGATCACATCAATAGTTTTATGGATGGTCTTAACATGTGGAAAGAAGTGGCTTCCCGGGATTTCAAATACATTATCAGGGCGGATGAGGCCTTTGGCTGGCTGCCGGTAAAAACAGCGCTTGATGTAAGAACATCAGTGGCAATGGCAAAATTTTCAGATTATAAAAACATACCTCACAATGTGATTGCCTCTTTGCCAGAGCTGGAAATTCCTGCCTATCTGGAAAGAAGATATAATGAAATAATAGAAGATTACAGGGATAGAATTTATCAGCAATACAGGTTACCATTTGTTATAGGCGCTTTGCAGGATGGGCCGTTAACGTTTCTTGAATTTATAAACCCTTTGTTGCATCCTGAGTTGCTGGCCTTTGTAAAACAACTTCCACCACAGCTTAGAACAAGTAAAAAATTATATGCTTCATGGGTTGATAAACTTTTACCGGGCATTCCTTATGCTAAAACCCCGGCTATCCCGGAGGCTTATCATATTGCACTTTCACCACTTAATGCTAAAACTCTTACTGCATTTATAAACGATGACTCAACCATCAACAGTCTTGGTTCGGAGTTTGTAACCTTTATTAAAAATAATTTTAAACCCCAGGCAGATAATACAAATAAAACAGGTTCGCCTTTAAGAACTTCAGTAAAAAGATTATTCCCATCCGCTTTAAAAAAATTGGTAAGAAATTATATTACAGGTTATGAAATGAATATTGGTTCACTGGTATTAAGGGCTTATATTATTTGTATGATGCAAAAATTAATGAAAGATTCCGCTGAATAAAGTAATCTCGTTTATGTAGTGTTAAGATTTATAAAACATACAGATTTTAAATTCACTTTGCGCTGTTGTATCTATCATACCTATCAAAAAACGTAAAAAAGATTTTAATATCCATGTATAATTTTATTACTCAATCATATAAGTCCATTTTTTATATAGCCATCTTTTTTTTGGCAGGCATTACGAAAAGTTTGGCCCAGCAAGATGACCTTTATCTATATAAAAAGCAATTCATCGAAAAGTTATCGGCCTCAGGCCATTCTGGTGTTGCAGTTCCGGAAAATTCAGTTGACTTAAAAATAAGAAGTGACGCAAGTGACGCTTCCCGCTTCAATAAAATTGATGATGCTTTTCACATCAATGCAGATAATCATAAAATTTCTATTTCAGCCGCTACGGTTAAAGGCTTAAAAAATGGCATGTATTGGTATCTACAATTTCTCGGTTACCGTTTTTATTTTCCTAATGACGCCTGGTATTACATTCCGGAATTGCCAGGCATTTATAAACCTGTAGATACGGTTATATCTCCCTCTTTTACCTATCGCAGAATTTGGTATGCTTATGGAACCGCTTCGGCCAGGGCCGATGCAGATTATAAATTTTGGGCTGATGCAAATTTATTAGGTGGAGAAGATGTAAGTGCAGGCCATGCTTATGATGGTATTGTCAAAAGGAACAAAGCCGTTTTTTTAAATAACCCTCAATTTTTTGCCCAGAAAACGGTAGCAGGACAAATCCCCAAAAATCCAAAATTTGAGGTGGTCAATGAACAGTTAGTAACATTGGTAATTAATGACGCACTGCAACAAATTAGTGATGCATTAAAAAAAATCGGCAGCCTGCCTGGCATGATTTCTATGGATCCATCTGATGGCGGAGGTGAATCAACAAGCCCGGCCTCATTAAAAATTGGCGGAGCTTCTGAGCAAACCTTTTATTTAGCCAACCGGGTTGCTAAAGCCATAGGCGAAAAACATCCTTCAGTAAAGGTTGGCTTATATGCCTACAATCAACATGCAGTTCCACCGGATTTTAAACTGGAGAAAAATATTGTAGTATTAATTGCAACAGCTATGAACCAATCAAAATACAAAACAAATGAACTGATTGATTTATGGAAGAAGAAAGGCGTACAGGTAGGCATCAGGGATTATTACGGTGTAATGGCCTGGGATATGGATATGCCCGGCATGCCTAATGGCAGCAAGTTATCATATGTTAGCTTATTGAAAACATATTTTGCAAATGGCATTAAATTATTTTCTGCTGAGACAAATATTGGGTGGATCAGCCGTGGTTTAGGGCATTATGTTGCAGCACGCCTGTTATGGAATATTAACGAAAATGTAGATGAGTTAAAAGATGAATTTTACAATAACATATTTGCGAAGGCGGCAGCACCAATGCGTGAATTATTTGAAAAATGGCAGGTATACAAACAGCCAATCCCTGCAGAAAGCGATCTTAAAACATGGTATGCACTTCTGCAAAAAGCTGCAACACTCGAAAACAACAGCAGTGTACAAAACAGGCTTAGCCAAATAAAACATTATTTACACTATGTTATGCTGTATAAAAATTGGAAAGAAGAAAATAATAATGCCAATAAAGTAAATCTGCTAACGTATGCTTATCGAATTCAGGACGAGGGCAGCGTAGCAAGTTATCCGTTATTCAGGCGCCTGGCTAATGTATCAAAAGAGTCTGTTCCGAGTATGAGCTTTAAAAATGGAAACGCCGTATGGAAAAATAATAAGAACATACTATCTCCTACTGAAACCGATGAAATGTTTTTTGCAGATATGAAATCATTAAAGAACGATGATGTTTCCATTGAAAGAGAATTGCCCGTTACTTTAAATCAGTCAGGTATTAAAAAGATAAATTCTTCGCCGCAAAAATTAAATACATCACCTGAAATAAAACTTAGGGGCTTACATAAAGTTATATTTACTGTTCAGCCAGGTAATGCATTTATAAACCTAACTGCAGGCTTAATTAAAGCCAAAGAATTTAAAAAATTGCAAGTCACTATTTATCCATACAATAAACAATTAGATGAAAAGCAGGCAGCAGTTTTAACCGAAGTAGTGATGCCTCAGCAGCCTCTAAAAGCTATATCGCTTAATACACTCAAGGCGGGCAGCTATTTTGCTGTTATTAACGATAGCAGAAATGGCTTTAGCCTGAGCTTTAGCGGCGAGGTTACTTATGGCATTTTAGCCGGCGAGCAAAATAGATTGTGGTCACTTGGCAGAAATAAACTGGTATTTAAAATTGACCAGGTAAAGCAATTTCGTATCATTAACAACGGTGCTTTAACTTTAATAAGTCCGGCAGGAAGAACTGTTGATTTGCAAAATAAAAAAGGGGAGACTTTAGTTGACGTTCTGGATGGCGAGGAAGGATTGTGGAAAATAATTAATCAAAACGGCGTTTTTGATTTGAAAGGTATATTGCCGATAGTTAGTACCAGCAATGATTTCCTGTTAAACATAGATTAGCAGCAGCGCTCAATCAAATCTTTCCTAAAAAATGTTTT
>JANLXV010000169.1:0-9437 GCA_031365305.1 Chitinophagaceae bacterium | reverse complement strand
GTTTCGTATGGCTTGTCTTACTTATTGTGGAACTGATATGGGGCTTGTCAAAAGCATTAGAATATTTAAGCCTGAGCATTTGGTTTCTTTTTATTGTTGATTTTATTATCAAATTCATTCTTGCGCCAGGTAAACTTATTTTTCTAAAAAAAAACTGGCTCACTGCCATTTCGCTTCTTATTCCTGCATTACGTGTGTTTCGCATATTTCGCTTTATACGTTTTTTAAGAGGTTTAAGAGGCATTCGCCTGGTAAGGGTTGTTTCTTCCATTAACCGGAGCATGAAGAGCCTTGCGGCAACCATGAAGCGAAGAGCTTTTGGTTATGTGGTTTTATTGACCCTTGTGGTTACGTTTGCAGGGGCCGCAGGTATGCATGCCATTGAAAAGCCTGCGCCGGGGTTTGACAGTTATGGTATGGCTTTGTGGTGGACAGCCATGCGGGTAATTACCGCAGGCAGCGAATACTATCCATTCACTTCCGAAGGGAGAGGACTTGCATTTCTTATAGCAATATTTGGCTATGCTATTTTCGGCTATGTTACTGCTACATTAGCCAGCTTTTTTATTGGAAGGGATGCGGAAGAAAAAGATGCACCTGTTGCCGGTGCAAAAGATGTAGATGAATTAAAAAATGAAATCGCTGCACTTACACGAGCTATTAACGATATGAAATCTACAGTGAAATAACTATACGAAAAATTTAATTACTCTTTGTTTAAGTTCTTTATATAAGTTTCCTGAACCAAAACAATTACTATCAGCATTAAAGGCGTGGCAAGCAATAATCCCCACCCGCCGGTAAGCACTCCCATTAATAACTGAGCAATGATGATTAGCGCCGGGGGAATATTAACTAGTTTTTTTTGAATTTGAGGCGTGATAAAATTGCTTTCTACCACCTGCACTACAATGTATAAACCTGCTACCAGCCCTGCCGTTGACAGTCCCTGAGTTAAAGCCACCAGCACCGCAGGTATCATGGCAATCAAAGGTCCGAAGTTGGGTATGAAATTCAATATGCCTGCTATTACTGCAAGGGCAAGCCACATGGGAATACCCATAATCAACAGGCCAATAGCAGATAAAACAAAAACTACAAGCATGGCAAATAATTTTCCTTTAAGCCATTTTTTTAAACTGTCGCCTAATTTATTCAACACATCAGTAGCTTTTTGCCGTTGTTGTGTTGGCACAAGCTCAACCATTCCTTTTTTGTAGAGTTGGGGTGATACAGTAAAAAAGATGCCTAAGAATAATATCACATAAACATCACCAAATACGCCAAACGTTGATTTGAAAAACGTGGAAGCAACTGCCTTTGCTTTTTCCTGCGCTTTAGGCGAAGATGCATATTGAACAATCTTTTGCCCCACAGAAGTTTTGTTTAATTGCTGCTTTGCATTTTCAACTGTTGAGGGAAACGTTTCGCTTAATTGTGTTATTTGGGATTGCACCTTTGCGCCGATCAACCAAAACAACGCAATCGTAATGAGCAGCGTTCCAATAACTGAAATGCCTAAGCACAACGAAGATTTCCATTTGGTTTTTCGCTCAATTAAAGAACTCAAGCCTGTGAAAAAAACGGCAATCAGTGTTCCGGCAAGTATGAGTAGGAGCACACTAAAGGTTGCTTTCAACAGCAGCAGAATAATAATGATCAATGCAAATATGCTCCCCGTTATCCAGACCTTTTGTGGAAAGGTGTAACTATTTTCTGGACTGTTTTTTTGTGGCATAAATAAATTTTATGGTAGTTATTTCTCTGTACTCTTTGTTCTGTCCTGCAACCCTGATGTTTTTAATTCACGTTCTAAAAAAAAGTTGAGCGCCGTTCGCAAAACGGCAATAGCAGCCAGTTTCCCGATGTCGTCCCATGTAGGCGCAATGGCTGTAGCAAGTATATCAGCCGCTAAGAGCAGTTCAAGTGCAATGGTAAGTGAGCTTCCAAACTGAATGCGGATGTTTTGATTAGTTTCAATATTGGGCTTAAAAATATTAGCAGCATACCGGTAGAGGAATTGTAATAGAGCAATGCCAATTACCACCGCAGCAAGTATTTCCACAAAGCTGCTCAAATGTTTGGTGATGATTTCTGCCCATTCTTTCATAGTAATAGATGATAAAGCAACACTAAAACAATGCCGTCTTTATGGCCACCCTTAATCTATCCTGAGTTTGCCTCTATTCGAAAGTGGCGCTGTACTTAGTTTGTAACTAAGTACTTTTGAGATCCTATAACAAAATTTCAATTTTATAGAAAGGATAAAAAATAAATATCCGTAGTTGCAAACTACGGATAGCCTTGTGATTCTATCTGCTTATGAATTTTTAGAAGATGATCGTTAGTAAAACAAAACTGATGTTTTATGCTTATGTGGTTATCCAACAAAACAGGCTGAACATTTCTGCTCAGCCTTGATAAATTCTTTTTTAAAATTTAGAACCAGCTACCCGTCCATTCTTCATTTGTGTTATCACTCTTCTGCAAAAGTTTTCTACGCCGTGCTGCTCCTGAGCGGTGGCGGATTGCTGTAATTATCATTAGTATCGGAAATGCCAAAATAAATATTAGGGTTATTATTATGTTTCCACCGGTAAGAGCATTGCCGACTCCTATTGCTGGAAATAAAAGAATACCGAAGCTGATCCATTTACCACCATATTGATTACGCATTGGGCGCCTTAGCCTTTCAGCAATCAGGTACATGCTCGGTACAATAATAAGCGTCATGAAGAAGGCAAATGCTAATCCGAAAATGATCGTCCAGGATAGCGGCTTCCAGAAGCTTGCACTATCGCCACCAAAGAAAATGTGCGGATTTAATTTACTGAACATCGTAACAAAATTGATGTTGAAGCCAATTGCTAAGGGTATCAATGCAAAGATGGCGGCAAGCGCAGTAAGCAACACCGGAATGATTCTGGTTTTACCAGCCTGTATCACAGCTTCACGGGTCTTCATGCCACGGCTCCGCAGTTCATCAGCAAACTCAATCACCAGGATACCATTCTTTACTACGATACCTGCAAGACCAATTACACCTATGCCCGTCATTACCACAGATACCTGCATTTTTGTTATGGCAAAACCCAGCAGCACACCAATAATGCTGAATATAATTTCGGTGAGAATTATTACAGACTTACTTATTGAATTAAATTGCAATACAAGGATGAGTAAGATGAGCATAAGTGCGATAACCAAAGCCTTCATAAGGAAAGCGCCTGTTTCTGCCTGTTGCGCACCTTCACCTGTTTGCGAAATGGTAACGCCGGCAGACGTGTTATTAAAATCTGATATGGCGCTGGCCAGCTTGGCATTCACATCAGTTGGTGTGTAGCCCGTTAACACATTGGAAAATAAAGTGATCACACGCTTTACATTTTTGCGTTTGATGCTGCCATAAGTGCTGGTGTAATCAACCTTTGTAAGTGCGCTGATAGGCACCTGCCTTACAATGCCACCCGCTGCCATATCCCTGAAGGTGAGCTTCATATTTAGCAGGTCGGTAAGGCTCTGCCGCTGCAGCTCCTGGTTGCGCAATTGAATTTTATATTCATCTTCGCCATCCTTAACTTTTGATACTTCCCTGCCGAACAGCGCCGTTCTGATCTGGGCACCAATCTGGGCACTGGATATCCCTTCAATTAAAGCCCGCTCCCTGTCAATGGTAAGGGTAATCTCAGGGTTTGTAAGATCAACATCCATCTTTAATTCTTCAATACCCGGCACCTGCACACTATCCAAATAATTTTTTAAAGCCACAGCGGTCTTAGTAAGATTATCAAAGTTTTCACTCGTCACTTCTATATTAATCGGCGACTCTGTTGGCGGACCGCTGGCTTCCTGGTCAACAGATAATTCCGCACCGGGAATGCCTTTGATTTCTTTACGGATGGCATCAAGATAAGGCAGGGTTGACTTGCCGTGGCGCTTTTCAAATTCAACAAATGACACCTGCACTCTTCCAAGATTTGGTCTTGTGCTTCTATCGCCGCTATTAGGATCGCTGGCGCCAATGGCTACGTTGGCTATTACACTTTCCACAAGAGGGTTCTGCTTATTACCGGAAATGTCCAGCACCCTGGTTACTTTATTTTCTATAGATTTTGTGATTGAATCTGTATAGTCTACATCCGTGCCAACAGGTAGCTTAAGGTAAACATAAATGAAGTTGGGGTCAGACTTTGGGAAGAACACAACCGGTACCTGTCTTACAGCAAATAAAGCAATGCTAAACAGGAATAAACCAAAAGTGCCAAGCAACAACCATACAGGTCGCCAGCCTTTCAAAGCCCAGCGTAACAGCGTTTCATACCGGCGCATTATGCCAGGCAACACTCTTTTTTGAAAGCCTTCAATACCATCGTGCAACACGTACCTGTTAAGGATTACCAACAAAGAAAATAAAATAAGGATGTTACCAAGAAAAGTGAATTTAAAAATATCAAGTAAAATACCTAAGGCAAGTGGTAACCAGAACGAAGGCGTTTTAAATACACCGGATTTTTTTGAAACCTTATGCTCATCGGTATGACTCATAAAATCAACAGCGAAAACCGGGTTCATAATGAACGCTACAATTAGAGAAGCCGTTAATGTAAAGATGAGCATGGTAGGCAGGTAGATCATAAACTTACCAATAATGCCAGGCCAGAAAAGCAATGGTACAAATGGCGCAAGCGTAGTAAGTGTACCAGCAAGTACCGGTATAAACACTTCTCCCGCGGCACTCTTTGCAGAATTAACCGCAGACACTTTGCCTTTTCCCTGCGCAAATATGCGGTGTGTATTTTCAATAACTACTATGGCGTCATCCACAATAATACCAAGGCCGAAGAGCAAGGCAAACAGCACAATAAAATTGAGCGTAACGTGAGCGCCAACAATATAATCTGCCGCCGGCAAAAACAGGAAAGCCACGAACATACTTAGCGGTACAGACAATGCTACAAAGAAGGCATTGGTTAGGCCCATAAAAAACATGAGGATTACCAATACGAGAATAAAGCCAATAACAATAGAGTTTACCAGGTCGTTAAAAGACGTCCTGGTGTTCTTGCTAAGATCACCCGTGATCACAACATCAAGTGTTGGCGGAAACTCTGTTGCCTTCATTTCGGCAACAACTTTTTTCACATCATCAGAAGTTTCTATTAAGTTCTCGCCACCTCGTTTAATAATGTTAAGTGTTACAACGTTCTTACCATTCAGCCGTGCATAGCTTTCACTTTCTTTAACCGTGTCTTTTATCTGGGCAATATCTTTTAAATAAATCGGGGCGCCGGATGTGTTTCGTACAACGATCTTTTCAAGATCATAAGCTGTTTTAAACTGCCCTTTTACCTGCAGTGTCCGCTTCATGTTGCCCACTTCAAGCAAGCCTCCTGTAATATCAGCGTTCTCTCTTGCAACAGCACCCGCAATATCATCAAAGGTGATATTGGAACTTTGCATTTTATAATTGTCAACATTTATCTGGAACTCTCTTTCAGGCGCACCAACAATATCAACTCTCGTGATCTGCTTTAATTCTTCCAGCTTATCCTGCAGGTCATCCGCATATTTCTTCAGCTTAACCATATCAAAATTGCCACTCAGGTTTACAAACATGATCGGGAATTCACTGAAGCTTACTTCCTGTACATTCGGCTCCTGCGTTAAATCTGTTGGTAAATCCTTCTTGGCTTTGTCAACGGCATCTTTTGTTTTTTGTAAGGCAACTTCAGTTTTTACATCTGTTTCAAACTCAACAGTTATGGCTGAAAAATCCTGTAGCGATGTGCTGTTGATCTTATTGATCTTAGCACCTGTTATACCTTTTAACTGCTTTTCAATGGGGCGGGTAACAAGGTTCTCCATGTCTTTAGGAGAGTTGCCAACGTACAAGGTCTGTACATAGATCGTAGGTATAACAATATCAGGAAACTGCTCTTTAGGCAAAGTCACAAACTGGTAAATACCCATCAGCGATACAAACACTATCATCAGGTAGATGGATGTTTTATTAGTGATGGCCCAGCTTGTAGGCTTAAACTCTTTTATTTTATGCTCAGTATTTGTATCTGTACTCATTGTAATTAGTTTGGCTTACCGGTATATAGTTACTATTGATTGTTAAGAGCCGGTAGTGATAAGCTGACCATCGTAAAGTGATTGAAAGCCTTCTGTGATGATGTTGTCGCCGGCTTTTAAACCTTGCTTTACTTCGATCTTTTCGCCGTACAATTCGCCAACCTGGATAGGTTTTTTACGGGCTACGGTTTTGCCATTTTCAGTAACGGCTACCAACACAAACTTGCCTTTCTCATCTGTTTGTAAGGTGGCTAAAGGAACAGAAATGGCCTTTGGCGCAGAGTAATCCAAAATCTTCATCACAGCAATAAGATTTGGCTTAAGGCCGGGTTGAGTTGGTATTTTAGCCTCTGCAATAAAACCTCTTGTAATAGTGCTTATAGACTGGCTTACCAGCGATACAGTAGATTCAAAAGTTTTATTAAGATCAGGTATTTCTATACGAACCTTTGTGCCCTTTTGAATACGGCTTAAATAGTTTTCGGGCACATCGGTGATCACTTTGAGGTTACTGGAGTTTACAATCTTAATCCCGTTCATAGGCGCACCGGTAAAGTTTTCGCCTACATGTATGTTCACTTCCTCTGCTACGCCTGATACGTTGCTGTACACATTACTCTGACCAAGCTGTTCCTGGCTGAGCTTTACATTTTCTCCCATCGTCTTCAACTGGTTTTCTAAACCTTCTACATTAGATTTTGCCTGCAGTAACTGCACCTCGGTACCAATATTTTTATCCCAAAGATTTTTTTGACGATCATAAACTGTTTTAGCCAAGGCGAGTTGTGTTTTAACGGCTTCCATGCTTTGCCTTACGGCTACTACGTTCTGGCGGGCTATGGCATCATCTAATTTTAGCAGGAGCTGGCCTTTTCTTACCTGGTCGCCTTCTTTTACAAAGATGGCTCTTACCTGGCCGCCCATTCCTCTTGGCGTGATGTATGATGTATTCTCGGCTTCAATACGGCCCTGCAGATCGAGATAGTGAGAGAAGGCTTCTATTGCAACAGGTTGAATGGCTACCAGTTTCGCATTTACGGCTTTGGCAGCGCCGGTATCTATTTTAGCAAGATCATCTTCAAGTTTTTTGATAGAAACATCCAGCTTTGATTTCTCACTTTTAAGCTTTTCAATTTCAACTTTCTTATCAGTGATAGCACCCGCTTTTTCTTTTTGACTGCTGCTGCCACATGCTGTAATTAACAGGGTTGTGGTAATTAATAATGCACTAAGAATTCTTTTCATTGTAATGATTGTTGTCTTGCTTTAAAATAATTTTCCGGTGGCTTTCAGGTAATCAATTTTTGCTGTTATAGCATCATATACTGAACTGTAATAATTGTTTTGCGCCACTTTTAGTTCAGTTTGCGCTGTATATATTTCCTGGTTGCTGCCAAGGCCCTGTTCATATTTTAGCTTTGTGGTGTTATATACATTTTCCGCCAGCTCAATATTTTTTTTCTGGCTATCCATCGTTAATACTGCTGTCCTCAAATTCAATCTTGACTGCTCAACATCATTATCAATGGACTGCTGAAGCTGCTCAATATTATTAACTGTTTTTAATAAAGAAAGCTTAGCACTGGCTATTCTTGCATTTTTTGCGCCGCCATCATACAATGGTACTGCTAACCTTAAACCAACAAATGAAGAGGTGAAGTAAGTGCCTTTAAATATGTCAGGTTTTTGACGCTGGGCATTTTTGCTGTAATTAGCAGACACCGATAAGGTAGGCAATTTGCTTAGCCTGTAACGCCTGATGTTGAAATTGTTGAGCTGCTTTAGATAAGTGAGCTGCTTGTACTCCTGGCGGTCGCTGTAATTATAAGCACTATCCAACAAACCGGTTTTAATTTCTTCATCAGATAATGTATCTGTAAGAATCAATGTATTTTTTTGTGGCACATTCATTAAAAATTTAAGCCCGGCATAGCCGGCCTCTATCTGGTTTTTCGCCTTTAGTTTTTCTGTACGAAGATTGTTTAACTGAACCTCTACTTTATCAACATCAAGCTTTTCAGCGAAGCCATTATTATAGATCTGTTTTGTATCATGCAACAGCTTATCAAATCTTGTAATATTCGCATCAATACTGGTGAGTTGTTTTTGCCCAACCACCAATTGGTAATATATTTTATACACGTTGGCTTTTATCTGCTCGTTGGTAACAGCGGCTGTTGCCGTGGCAAATTGTATGGAGGCTTTTCTTGCCTGTAAGCCTACAAATACCTGCCCGTCAAACAATAGCTGGCTGGCATCAACACCGGCACTAATGCCGTATTTGGAGCCAAATTGTGCCTGCACAAAACCAAAATCGTTAGGCGATACAATAGGATTACCACTGCCATCTTTTACACCCTGTGCAACTAATACACCATACGTTGCCCCTGCAATAAAGTTGGGAAAAGTTTGCACGGCTACATTTGGGTTGTAAGTAATGTTGCCGCTGCCACTGAGTTGCGGCAAAGCTGCGGCTGTAATTTCCCGGTTGGTTTGGCGCTGAATATCTATATCAATCAAAGCATTTTTTACCTGCTGGGAATTTTGAAGAGCATAAGCCACAGCGCCTTTTGCACTAAAACTATCTACCTGTTGCGCCTTTGCATCTGCTATAAACACTAAGGCTGTCATCAACACGGCTATCTTAAATTTTAAATCCTTCATTTTCATTTTCCTAAATTTTTTTGTAGCTCTTTTTGATACTTTATAATGAGTTTGTGCCCCTGCAAATTGGCAACGCCAAATAAAAAACATTCTATAAACTGCTTTTGTACTTCGGCAAAACTGAATTTGTTTTGTGGAAAAATTTCAGGATTAAAAGCAAGCATTATACTTTCAAGCCTGAACCTGGCCATGATTTCAATATCAATTTCTTCCCGGTACACTTGCTCTGCTTTTCCTCTTTCAATATTTTCCCTTAAAATATTAAGCAGGTATTGGTATTTAAAATCTTTAAATTTTTTATAGGTTTCAGCATGGCTTCTTTCCAGGTCAAACAAAATTGAATTGTTCATATTGGCGAACATGCCCTGCATCATTTCCATGGCAAGAAAAACTTCATGAATAGCGTCCTTAGCTAAACTTTTGTCCCTGTTACAACACACCTGGTTATATTCCAGCAGGTCAGTAATTACTTCGTCAACTAATTGTTGTTTGTCAGCAAAAGCCTGGTAAATGGTTTTTTTGGATATGCCTAACTGGTTAGCAATCTCATCCATAGTAACCGTTCGTATACCATAGCGCCGGAACAGTTCGTCGGCCTTCGTCTTTATTCTGTCTTTTACTTCCATTTTCGAAGGGCAAAACTATGAAAACTTTTAACGTTACAAGAGTTTCCATCCGTTATTTTTGCCGTTTAC
>JANLXV010000161.1:0-2336 GCA_031365305.1 Chitinophagaceae bacterium | reverse complement strand
GCTATGGATTGTTATGATACAGCCTTACGTTATTCAAAAGAACGGATACAATTTGACAGGCCAATCGCCGGCTTTCAATTGCAACAAAAAAAACTGGCGGAGATGATCACCGGGATCACCAAAGCCCAACTGTTAAACTGGCGGCTTGGGGTACTAATGGGCGAAGGAAAGGCTACGCCGCAGCAGGTAAGCATGGCCAAAAGAAATGCGTGTGAAACGGCTGCAGATATCGCCAGGGAAGCACGGCAAATATTAGGCGGCATGGGCATTACAGGCGAATATTCTATTATGCGGCACATGATGAATATGGAAAGTGTACTAACTTATGAAGGCACACATGATGTTCATCTTTTGATTACCGGCATGGATGTTACCGGTATAAATGCTTTTAAATAATAAGATTGTCACCATTAATCAGAGACTTTTTAATTTGATAAACTATTCTAAACGTTGGCGACCTCCGCCATTGAATGATATGGCCTCGTGCAATTCGTTTTAATTCATGTTAATTAATCAGTATGAAATACTTTCTTATTGGTTTTATGGGCAGTGGCAAAACGCATTGGGGTAAAAAATGGGCTGAATTAAACAATATGACTTTTTATGATCTTGATCATGAAATTGAAAAAACACTTGGTGAATCCATAACAAATATTTTTGAAAAAAAAGGAGAAGATTTTTTTAGGGAAATGGAGCGCTATGTGTTAAGGAAATTTAATGTGTCAGATAATTTTATCATGGCCTGTGGCGGCGGAACGCCTTGTTTTTTTGATAACCTGCAATGGATGAAAGACAATGGTGTTGTGATTTATCTGCAGGTGTCGCCACCAAAAGTTTTTGAAAGGGTTATGGATGAAAAAGACAAACGGCCTTTGATAAAAAAACTAAATACTTCGGAATTATTATTCTTTATAGAGCAAAAAATAAAAGAAAGGGAAACCTATTACAGTGCGGCACATTATACACTTGATGATAACAGCGCAGATGGCAATTCTTTTAAAACCATTGCTGATCATCATCTTCAGCAATAGCCCATATCATTTATCACATAGATTATAAATATGCATAAAGGTTTTATTAAATGGGCGGCAGCCCTGGGTTTCATTGCAGTTTTGCTTGGTGCTTTTGGAGCACACCAATTAAAAAATCTATTTTCAGACAACGCTGTACAAATATTTGAAACCGGCGTACGCTACCAGTTTTACCATGTGTTTGCGCTATTGTTTACAGGCATTCTTTATAAAGATTTTTCCAATGATTACATCCGTTGGGCAGGCAGACTTTTTATCACAGGCATATTTTTATTTTCATTTTCTTTATACTTTTTAACATACGTAACAGGTGCTGTGCAGCCGGGTTTCAATTGGATTGGAGCAATTACGCCAATCGGTGGCCTTTGTTTTTTAGCAGCATGGGTTTGTATTTTTTTGGGATGCTACCACAGGCGTGGCAGCCTGCGTAAAATGTAAGTAAGCCTTTCACTTTTTCCTTTCTTCTTAACAATATAAAATACCTGTAGCGTTTATATCTTTGTTGCAACATGGCCACCAGTAAAAAAACTTCTAAACCAAAACCTGCTGATCCCTCAAAACTGAAACCTGAAACCGAGGAAAAAGTAGAGATGAAAGCGTTGATCAAAGACGAACGTACGCACAAAATCATGGGTGCTTTCTTTCTGCTGATCGCCTTTTTATTGTTTGTAGCTTTTACCTCGTACCTCTTCACCTGGCAGGAAGATATGTCCATTGTATCGCAGGGGGCTTCAATATTGTTACCTTCTCATGAGCAGCCTATGGCTAATATGCTTGGGGCTGCCGGTGCTTATTTTTCTCATATTTTTTTCAGATCAGGCTTTGGCATTGCCTCCTACATGATTTGCACATTGTTTTTTATTGCAGGCATTAATTTGTTTTTAGGCCGAAAAGTTTTTTCATTAGTAAGAAATATAAAATATGTTATTGTTGGACTTATAGTAATAAGTGTGGCTGCTGCCTTTGTTACAACAGGAAGTACGTTTCCCTGGGGTGGCGCAGTAGGCGATATGATCAGTAACTGGCTACAGCAATTAATTGGAAAACTCGGCACAGCAGCGGTATTACTTGTTGCTGCCCTAAGCTATATCATCTGGCGTTTTAATCCTGTGTTTAGAATGCCTTCACGTAAAAGAATTGTACCAGATGTAACAGGGCAAACCATTAACGATGATGAACTGGTCATAAATAATTCCAATGATTCATTTATTAATTCTAACAGCAGCCCTGGTAAAAAAGTGTCGCCATTAACCGCTTTGCTGGCAGATGATACACCGGCTATAGATCATGATCTGCATATCATTG
>JANLXV010000120.1:0-5199 GCA_031365305.1 Chitinophagaceae bacterium | reverse complement strand
TTTACCAATAAGCTGCTGAATCCGGGTATCCTTAAACATTTAAAATTTTTGCGCAAACCTACAAAAAACACGAACAACATGTGTATTACATATTAACGGATATAGCAGCAATAATTTATAAAGATTACTGTGCATTATGATCTAAAGATATTTGATAGTGTAATTCGTACATTTACAGCTTGTTTGCCTGTTCACCCTATGAGTTATAGTTCGGGCAAATTTATTAAAACAGCAAATGAAGGCTATAATACCCGTAGCAGGCGCAGGCACTAAATTGCGTCCTCACACATATACCCAGCCCAAAGCTTTAATACCGTTGGCGGGTAAAACCATTTTAAGCATTAATATTGATCAACTGCATGAGGCAGGCATTAATGAATTTGTTTTTATAGTAGGCTACCTCGGTGAAAAAATTCATGACTACATTATTGAAAAATACCCCCAGCTCAAGTGTAGTTTTGTTTACCAGAATGTACGGAACGGCACTGGTCATGCTATTGATCTGGCAAAGGCAATTGTGGGCGATGATGAAGTATTTATTGTGCTGGGAGATACAATATGTGAGTATGATATTGATGAGGTTTTACGGTCACCGTATTCAATGCTTGGTGTAAAAAAAGTAGATGATCCGAGAGGTTTTGGCGTAGCTGAAGTTGATGATGATGGCTTTATAAGCAGGGTGGTAGAAAAGCCGGCGATACCAAAATCAAACATGGCGTTGGTAGGTTTATATAAAATAAGAGATTCTTCTTACCTGTTTCAATGCTTAGATAACATTATAAAAAATAACATTAAAAGTTATAATGAGTTTAACCTGACGGATGCATTGCAATGCATGATAAAGAACGGTGAAAAATTTAAATCGTTTAAGGTTCAGAATTGGTTTGATTGCGGTAAAAAAGAATCGTTACTGGAATCGAACGCTATTCTTTTAAAAAAATTTGGCGGCAAAATAGCAGAAACCAATTCGTTTGAAAATACCATTTTTATTCCGCCGGTCAGTATCGGCGAAGGTTGTAATATTAAAAATTCCATAATCGGACCTCATGTAGCCATGGGCGATAATACCATTGTAAGCTTTTCGGTTGTAAAAGATTCTATCATCGGCTCTTACTCTAAATTATATGATGTTGTGCTGGATGATTCGCTCATTGGCAGCGATACAGAGATAAGGGGAGAAACCCGTTCGCTAAATATTGGTGATAATACAGAAATTGACCTGGGATCATAAACATGCTTGCAACAACTGGTTACCTAACCCATTAATAATTATAGGAATAGTTTAAGATTTACTGAAATTCAGCCCCGAAATAAAAAGTATATTTGCGCACTTTTAAAAAAAAGAAAACCAATACCATTCACAAATGTTTGTTTGTATAAAGCCTTCCCTTGCAAAGCCAGTCCTCTTATTAGTTCTTATTCTTTCTTTTTTGCTTTTGCCTTCTAAACAGACTTTCTGCCAGGTTCCTGTAGAAATTCCTGAAGAAATTGATCCTAATGTTTTAAAGGAGGCAACCCCTTCTGAGCTGATGAATTATTTAAAAGATAAAAATAAAGCCCAGCAAAATGCCGGCGAAGATATTCATCGTAAACGGTTAGACAATTCTCCAAACGCACAACCTATTGTAAAAGACAGTACGCAAAAAGACAATGTAAAAAAAACTTTCAATGGCCCCGAAAGCGTGTATGGCAGCGGCTTATTTCAAAACGCTGATGTAGCGCAGCTTGCTGAATTATCAACCCCGCCGGCAGACTATCCCATTGGTGTTGGTGATCATCTCATCGTTTCGTTGTGGGGCGGGGCAGATGTGGAAATTGATTATGTAGTAGCAAGAGACGGTTCAATATTCCCACAGGGTTTAGGTAAAATAACGGTGCAGGGCTTAACTTTTGAAAATGCGAAATCAATTATTACAGATCGTTTTAGGAGAGTAACGCCAAACAGCACTAATATTTCTGTAACTATGGGCCAGCCTAGAACCATCGTTGTTAATGTTACCGGCGAAGTTAATAATCCGGGACCTGTTGTAGTATCGGCCTTTAGTAATGCTTTAAATGTACTGGCGCTTGCAGGCGGCCTTTCCGATTATGGTGATCTCAGAAATATTATTATTAAAAGAGGCGGGAGAGCAATTGATTCATTAGATGTGTACAAATATCTAACTACCGGTGATTTTGGCAGGCACCTTTATATGGAAAATAATGACTTTGTAATTGTAAACGTGTATGCTAAAAAAGTATTGGCGTCAGGGCAATTTAAACGCCCTATGTATTACCAGTTAAAGGCAGATGAAGGGTTTAGTGATTTATTAAAGTATGCCGGGGGCCTTACCTCAAGCGCTTATGCCTCGGGTGGTATTATCGTTAGAAATGAAAATGAAAAAGAAGTTATTAAGAATGTAAATTTTAATGCTATTGGTTTAAGAACAGGAAACAATTTTGTAGATGAGCCATTATATAATGGCGATGTAATTGTGATCAATGCTATAAACCCCGGCTTAATTAATAAAGTAATCGTTCAGGGAGAAGTGGCCTATCCAAATGTTTATGAAATACGAAAAGGCGATAGACTATTTGATGTGATAAACCGTGCCGGCGGTATAACACCGAATGCTTATGTAGAAAGAGCTTATGTATATAAGGGTGCCGGCGATTCTACAAATTTAAAATCAGATAAAATTGACGTAAGTCTTTCCGATCTTAATAAAGATATGCGCAGCCAGTATAATATTTTATTAGATCCCAATGATATTATAGAAGTGTTCAATCGCAACCAGTTTGCTGATCGCCAAACCGTTTCTATTGAGGGCGAAGTGAGGCTTCCGAGGAAAATGCAGAAGTATGGCGGCATGACTTTAAAAGATTTGATTTACCTGGCCAATGGTTTAAAACCATCCGCTGAATTTGGCAGAATTGAAATATCCAGTATTGTGGATATGGATTCGGCGCAGCAGGGTTTAAAGCCTACAAAAACAGTTATAAGAACGTATTCAATACTTCCAAATCTTGAACTTGATTCTGTTACACAAACCGTTTTACTCCGGCCCTTCGACCAGGTTTATGTGAGAAAAAATCCAACTTTTGAACTGCAGCAAAACATTTCACTGGAGGGTGAATTAAAATATCCCGGTGTGTACAGCCGGCTTAGTAAATATGAACATTTATCATCTTACTTAGAAAGAGCTGGCGGCTTAAAAGAAAATGCAAATATTGGCGGGGCCATGTTGTACCGGAATAAATCCGCTGCAAAACGGGCAGATATTAACGCAAGAAATTCTACGAGGTATATTAAAGACACCTTGGGCAATATTATAGATAGTGTATTGTTTGATCCCGGCGAGCCCGTTAGTATTGACCTGTATAGAGCTATGAAGTACAAAAATTCCAAATACGATATTGTACTTCAAAGTGGTGATATCATTTTTATTCCTGAAATAAACCCAATTGTAAATGTTACGGGAAATGTACAATCACCGTTAAAAATTTATTTTGATAAAGAACACACTAATCTTACTTATTATATTGATAAAGCAGGGGGCTATGGTTTAAAACCCTGGCGGGAACGTATTTATGTAACCTATGCCAATGGCCGCAGCAGAAGAACAAGAAACCTGGGGGTATTTCATTTTTACCCGAAGGTAGAAGAAGGCAGTACGGTAATGGTTCCCTTCAAGCCCAAACCCAGCAATCCGTTACAGGGTTTAACCACAGCTTTAATACGGGCAGCAGTGCCGATATTTACAGCCCTGGTAATTTCAAGATTAATAAAATAGTTTAAGAGCAATTAATAATGACCACAAATGACCTTTTACGTTCTGTTGTTCATAAGCTAAAGAAGTATTGGATTGTGATAATAGTTGTGGCAATAGTTACGGCTGTTGTTCTTGCTTTATACGCCAAAACCACGCCTGTAACCTATACGTCAAAAGCAACAATATTTTCTTTAAGTGGCGGTGGTGATGCCTCTTCAAATGCCCTGAGTGCTATATTAGGAGCCGAGTCAAGTAAAGGCTTTAGCGACGAAACTTCTATAAATATTATTGAGCTATCTCAAAGCAGAACTACCAGGGAGGCCGTTGCAGCCATGAGAGTACCTTCCATGGGAAACAAACTTGTGGCAAAACTTTTAGAAGAAGATATTAATAACCACAGAAGCTGGCTTGAGTCTAAAGTGGTGGCTCCTGCTGAAGAAAAAAATCTGATCATCTGGGGAGGCAAAATATTAGAAGCAGGCATAACAGCAACCATAAACAAAAACAATTCTTTTGTGCTAACGTATACCGGCAGAAGTGTAGGCCTGGTAAAATTTATAAGCTACGGCATTATAGAAAAAATCTCGAAGTTTTATATTGATCTCAAAATTGATAAAGCAAGAACGGATTTCACCTTTGCCACTAAAAAAGTGGATTCTTTAAGAGAGGTAATGAACACTAAAGATCATGTGATGATAGCCAGGGATAAAAAAAGCCTGTTTACACCTACGGATAAACTCGAGTATCGTATGCCCTATGAAAATATGCTTGCCGATAAGCAAATGGTACGCAACCAATATGCTTCAGCAATTGCCAACCAGCAAAGCGCTGCGTACAGGTTGCAAAAAGCCACGCCAATTATCAGGGTACTTGATGAGCCGGATCCTCCTTACAGTAAAGACAGCAACTCCCCGCTTATTTTTGGAATAGTAGGTTTTATAGCAGGCTTAATTTTAACGTCAATCTTGTTAATAAGCGGCCTGGTATTTAAATATGGAAAGCTGGAAGCCAATAAAGCCATTTATGGTAAAACAGCCACTTCAACCACGGCTACAAGCTTATGATTTTCTAAATAACCATTTGCCCATTTCTTTAAACGTTACCTTCTTACCATACATTAAAATGCCTGTGCGGTAAATTTTTGCGGCAAGCATTGTAGTTAAAATAAAACCGGCAATCAGCGAAAGCATGGATAGCGCTAATTGCCAGACCGGCACCCCGCCTGCAGGTATCCTCGCCATCATTACTATTGAGGATGAAAAAGGAATAATACTTGCCCACACTGAAACCGGTGCATCGGGCTTTGCAGCGGCTGTGGTCATTATTATAAAAGATAAAATGATGGGCATAGTTATAGGCAACATCAAAGATTGAGCTTCCTGCGGATCTTCATTTACCACACTGCCTACAGCGGCAAATAATGAGGCATAAAAAAGATATCCTCCTA